>NZ_JBSGBY010001131.1:0-1001 GCF_053601505.1 Nocardia sp. NPDC004722 | reverse complement strand
ACGAAGCCGCTGGCGGCGGAGTCCAGCAGGGTGAGCACCGGTCCGGCCACCTCCTCGGCGGTCGCGATGCGCTTGACCACATTGGTGGCGAGCACGGCCTGTTCGAGCCCGGGAATCGCCTCCGCACCCGCGCGGAAGCCGGGGGTCTCGGTGATGCCCGCGCACACGGCGTTGACGCGAATCCCCATGGGCCCCAATTCACTCGCCCACGTCGGCACCAGATAGTGCAGGGCCGCCTTGGTGGCCCCGTAGATCCCGGTGCCCGGTGCGGGCTTGCGGCCGATGGACGAGGAGATCACCACGATCGCCGAGGACGGCTGTTTCGCCAGCGCCGGCGCGGCCGCGGCGACGGTGGCGATGGTGCCGCGCAGATTCACGTCGATGACGCGGTCGACCTCCTCCATCGGCTGCGCGAAAACCACACCGGGAATGAGGATTCCGGCATTGCACACCACCAGATCGAGACTGTCGCCGATCTGGAGGGCGTGGTCGACGGCCCGGCGCGCCGCTTCCGGGGCCGAGATGTCCCCACTGGACCACGACGCCCCCGCCCCGAGCCGCCCGACGGCCGCGGTCAGGGCCGCTTCCCGCCGCGCGGTCAGGATCACTTTCGCGCCCTCGGCGACCAGTGCGGCCGCGATGGCGAAGCCGATGCCTTCGCTGGATCCGGTGATCAGCGCGGTCTTACCTTCGAAGCGCATGACGCTCCTGTACTGCTGTGAGGTTCATTGTTCCTTCTCGGAGTGGAGATCGATCGGTGTGGCGGCAGGAATGCCGCCGGTCTTGCGCCACCGCACGATGCGGCCGTTGTCGGGGTCGGTGCGGATGGTCAGCAGGTCGTCGGCCAGCTCGGCCACCCGAATCTGTTCCGCGCCCACCCAGTCCGGGCGGGAGGAGACCAGAATCAGGTGGCGCAGCACGCCGTCGGTGAGGCGCCAGCGGCCGCCGTATCCCATGTAGCCGGGGCCCGCGCCGGGCGCGGTGCGCATCATGCCGACCGC
>NZ_JBSGBY010001130.1:0-1009 GCF_053601505.1 Nocardia sp. NPDC004722 | reverse complement strand
CAGGTGCGCGACACGCTCGATGGCGGCGCGAGTGAACACGCCGACCGACAGCGCCACCTCCCGCGACGGCTGGAACTCACCCGACCCGGCCGCCATATTGCGGTCGGCGTAAAGACCTTCCGTGTTCTCACGCAGGATCAGCAGATCCATGGCCGGCGCCACCGAGCGCACGCCCTCGAGGGTGCGGGCCGGACGGATATTGGCGTAGAGGCCGAAGCGTTTGCGGACCGCGCCCGCCGGCGGCAGGCCGGTGCGGTATTCGGGTGCGTAGGAAGCGGAGTCGTGCGGGCCCATGATCCAGGCGTCGAGTTCCGCGAGCGCCTCGAGCGTGTGTTCCGGCACCGGCGTGCCGAACTCTTCGATCGCCTCGTGACCGAGGGGCAGCGGCACCCACTGCACCGGCGGCAGGCCGGTGGTCTCGAAGGCGTCGTCGACCACCGCGCGGGTGGCGCGCACGATCTCCGGACCGATACCGTCGCCTTCCATCAGTCCCAGCCGTACCCGAGTGTCGGTGTCGCTCATGGCAGATATCCTCGCGCAACCCGCGCAGCAGCGACGATTCGGCACACGCCGACGCCTGTTTCGAGACCTCGGAGCAGGTTTCGAGACCTTTGAGCAGGTTTCGCGGGCTCTGTGACCCGGGAGGCACGCGACACGGGGAAGATATGGGTAGGGCCCGGTGTTGGACCGGGAAATCGACACGAGAGGAAGTCATGGCCACCCAGACCCTGACCGAGCAGAACTTCGACGAGGTTGTCACCGGGAACGACATTGTTCTCGTCGACTTCTGGGCGTCGTGGTGCGGACCGTGCCGCAGCTTCGCGCCCACCTTCGAGGCCTCGTCCGACCAGCACACCGATGTCGTGTACGGCAAGGTCGACACCGAGGCTGAGCAGGGTTTGGCCGCCGCCGCGAACATCCGCTCGATCCCCACCCTGATGGCGTTCCGCGACGGCATCCTCGTCTTCGCGCAGCCCGGCGCCCTGCCGCCCGCCGCCCTCGAGGATCT
>NZ_JBSGBY010001129.1:0-1012 GCF_053601505.1 Nocardia sp. NPDC004722 | reverse complement strand
CGGTCGGCGCGGCCGTCGGCGGTGTGGTCGGCGTCGGTGTGGGTGCGCTGGCCGGTGCCGTCGTGGGCGGTGCCGTGGGTGCTGCCGTGGTCGGTATCCCGGCCGCCGTCGTCGGCGCGATCGGCGGCGGCATCATCGCCGATCAGATGGGCCCGCAGCAGTAGCTTCCCGCCCGGGGCCCGTCACGGAGATCTGGCCGGAATTACCGGTCGCAGGTGTGATTTGATGGCTGGCCCCGGAGTGGAAGGTGGAAGGTGGAAAGCGTGTCGTTGGAGGAAGTGCGGCGTGAGATCGATGAGATCGATGCCCGGATCGTCGAATTGCTCGGAGCACGACAGGGATTGGTGATGCGTGCCGCGGCGTTCAAGCGCAACGAGGAAGAGGTGCGAGCGCCGCAGCGGCGATCACAGATGATGGATCGGCTGCGGGGATTGGCGGTGGAGAACGGCGTCGAGCCTGACATCGTCGAGAGCGCGTACACCACACTGATCGACGGGTTCATCGAACTCGAGCAGCGTCGCCACCGCGCGCTCACCGCCGACGCCGGTCCCGCGTAGTCGGCTCGCGGGTCAGTCCGGCAGCCAGTTCTGCTCGTGCGCCAGGGTTCTGGCGACGGCGCGGACGCGGCGGTGCAGGGGTGACTGCACGCGTGGGAGGACCAGGTGAAATGTCATGGTGGGCGCGCCCCGCAGTGGTCGCCAGGTGAGACCGGCCAGGAGGGTCGTGACCGCGGTTTCACCGGACGGGGCGAGCGTGCGCCCGTCGAACAGATCGCGCTGTGACATGTCGAAAGAGATTGCGGGCGTGGTGAATCGGGGCTCCGGCCGGATGCCGCGGAACAGCGCGGCCAGCTGATCGTGGATCACGGGGTTGGCCGTTCGGTCGGGCAGCCGTAGCGGATACGCGGCCGCGTCGGCGTTCTCGATCTGCGGCTGTTCGGCCTGCGGTTGATCCTGTGCCAATTGGACCCCGACGCGCATCCGACGCAGCAGGAACCGGCGCACCCCGCGCC
>NZ_JBSGBY010001128.1:0-1015 GCF_053601505.1 Nocardia sp. NPDC004722 | reverse complement strand
CGGGAGCCACACGATCGGCAGACGACTGAGAGCCATACCCACCCCTCCCGGGGCATCCGGACCCTACGGGGCCGGACCGCTAAAAGGTAGGGACGGCTGATCGCGAGCCACGATCTGTCGGTCCTCGACGCGTTGGCCGAACGCTACCGCCGCTTCGACGAGGCGGAAGTCCTCAAACAGGCACAGGATTCGACCTCCCGCCCGCTGACCCTGCTGAGCGCCATCCACTTCCGGCCCACCTGGCACAGCCTGTGGCGGCATTCCGTCGAACGGGCGATCCAGGACGCGCTGGCCGCGACGGTACTGCTGCGCGCCGCCGTCGCGGTGCACGAGCTCGGCGTGACCGCGGGCATCGCGCGGGTCCGCGACGAATTCGCCACTGTCTCCGCCCTGTTCACCCGGGGCGAGGCCAGGCGGGCCGCATCGGGACTCGCCCTGCCCGCCCTCCAAACGCTGCGGCTGAAGGGCGCGCCACCGGAACTGCCCGCCCGACCCATCGTCCATCTCCGCGAGATCGATGCCTGGCTGCGCGGGCAACAGCCGCAGGGCCTCGCCTTCGACAAGTTCGTCCGCACCCGCCTGAGCACCGCGCTGGCCTACGGAATCGTCATCCACGACCGGTGCCACAACCTGCTCAGCCAGCAAATCCCCTACGACGTCCTACCGAACGAGTGGGATTCGAAGTCCTTGCGCGCCTGGCGCGCCGAAATCCCCCACACCCCCTACCGACAGCCCGAGAACTGGCTGTGCGAGCCCCTAGTCCGCCGCGCCCGCCCACCCCTGGCAACTCGCCTGGCCGAGGCCCACGCTGCGGCTGCCGAGGCGATGTCAGATGTGGCTGCGGCGCAGACCGTCGAGCAGGCCTCGGATCTATTGTGGCTGGCAGATCTGGCCGACGCGATCGCGCGGGCACGCGGGCATGAGGCGGCCGGCGCAGCGGCTGGCCACCGAGATGGGCGACGAGTACGTCTCCACCGAGCATCTGGTCTACGGCCTGGCCGCCGGGGATTCCGAT
>NZ_JBSGBY010001127.1:0-1016 GCF_053601505.1 Nocardia sp. NPDC004722 | reverse complement strand
GCACCTAGCGTGAGGGTATGTCCGAGCAGGTCGAAACGCAGGTGTCCGGGGTGGTGCGGGATCGGCGGATCGGGGTGGTCGACAGTCTGCGAGGGGCCGGATCGGCCTGCGCCCGGGTCACGTCGATGCCGGAACCGGCGGCCAGGCGCAGCGGGTACACGCTGGTGAACCAGCCGACGGTGCGTGCGGTATCGGCCTCGGCCGACACCCGTTCGTCCTCGCGGCCATGCCCTTCCATGGCCACCAGCGCACCCGCGGTGGGGTCCTGGCCGTGTTCGGCTCGCCAGGTGTTGAGCGTGAGCACCCAGGCGGCAAGCAGGAATTCGTGGATTCCGGCGGCTCGATCGCCCGCACCGGTGGCCGCGAGCAGGTCGCGTGTCGCCTCGGAGTCGGTGAAGGACGGGGTGATCCGATAGGAATCCCAGGTGTCGATGCGCGGATCCGGTCGGCGGCGGCCGAGCGGGGCGTCGCCGCCCGCCAGCTGACCGGCCCAGAACTCACGCTGGGACTGCACCTCACGGCCCGGGGCACGGGCGGCGAGCAGCTGACCCCAACGGCGGTAGGAGGTGGATTCCGCTGGGAGACAGGGCTTCTCGATGGTCTCGAGCTGCTGCCAGGCATCGGCCAGGTCTCCGAGGATGATGTGCCAGGACACCGGGTCAACCGCGAGATGGTGCACGGTCAGCAGCAGCACATCGCCCGACGGACGGCGGAATCGCACGGCTTGCAGCATGATTCCGGCGGACGGGTCGATGCGGTCGATGGCTTCGCGTGAGCGAAGTTCCAGCGCGGCACCGAGATCGGCGGCCGCGTCCACCTCGGTCAGCACCTCGGACGCGCGCACCGCGCCGGGTTCCCGGGTGAGCAGCCGTGGCTCGCCGCCGGTGTGTTCGAGCCGCGCGCGCAGCATGTCGTGACCGTCGAGGAGGGTTTGCAGCGTGGCTTCCATTCGCGCGGAGTCGATTCCGGACGGAAGCGTGACCAGCGTGGACAGTGTGAGCCGCCGGTAGCCGCCA
>NZ_JBSGBY010001126.1:0-1017 GCF_053601505.1 Nocardia sp. NPDC004722 | reverse complement strand
GCCGCCGCGCTGGGCCCGCTAGCCGACCCCGACGCCGCCGACACCGGCCCGTCGGCCCACGCGGCCGTGCGCGCCCTGAAAGAGGCCGACGGCGGCCGCGCCGCTTTGGTCTTCGCCGACGGTTCCACCGGCAATGCCCTCGGCAGCACACCGGGAGGATTCGGTCAGGCGCAGGCAGCCGTCGGCGCGGGGCCGCTGGTCTCCGATATCGCTGGGTCCGGTGCAGGTGCGAATACCGCTGCGGGACAGCTCGATTCGCGACTACCGGGTAGCGCGCGCTGGCTGGCCGAGGTCGTCGACTGCCCCGCGAACCTGCGTGGCGCGATCGCCGCCCTCACCACCGGCATCGCCGTCGCCGACGATCTCGCCACCGCCGCCCAGGTGATCGCCGCCCGCCCCGAACTGCGCGTGGTCACCCGCGAGGGCGATCTCACCGGCAGCGGCTGGGTGCTCGGCGGCTCCGACCGCGCCCCCAGCCAGCTCGAGGTGCAGGCCGATATCGATTCCGCCAAGGACGAATTGGTGTCCTGGCAGCGGCAGGCCGAGGAGCTCGAGGCCGCCCTGGCCGGTGCGCTCGCCGAGCAGACCGACCGCAAGGAGGCGGTCGACCACGCCTTGCTCGCCCTGCACGAATCCGATCAGGCCCTGGTCGCCATCTACGACCGCCTGGGCCGCCTCGGCCACTCCGCCCGCACCGCGCAACGCGAATGCGACCGGCTGCTGGCCCAGCGCGCCGACACCGAATCCGGCCGCGAGGACACCCTGGCCAAGCTCGCCGAGCTCGAGGACCGGCTGCGCAATGCCGAGAACGAGCAAGCCGACCTGGATCCCGAGGCTGCGGGCACCGAGACCGCCGGATACGCCCGCGAGGAAGCCGCCGCCGCCCTCGCCGAGGCCCGCTCCATGGAGGTCGAGGCCCGCCTGGCCGTCCGCACCGCCGAGGAACGCGCGGAATCGGTGCGCGGCAAAGCGGATTCGCTGCGCCGCGCCGCCCGCGCCGAACGCGAGAATCGCGCC
>NZ_JBSGBY010001125.1:0-1022 GCF_053601505.1 Nocardia sp. NPDC004722 | reverse complement strand
TCGGCCTGCCGCAGGTCGATCATCTCGTTGCGGTCGCGGGCCATGCTCTCGAAGATGATGATCGGCAATTCCCCGGTGTGGTCGAGGATTTGCCGCCACAGGTAGTGCAGTTCGGCGGTGCGCTGGCGCAGCAGGTCGGCGGCCCGGCTCTCGATGGCATCCCGGACCTGGACCTCGAGCTGGTCGAATTGGCGGCGGAAGACCTCGTCGCCGAGTTCGGTGACCGCCCGCCGGACGTATCCGACGGTCTCCTTGGCCCGCACCACCAGGCTGGGCCACTGCAATTCGTCCTCGGCCTCGTCGATGGCGGCCCGCAGGTCACGCAGCCGCTGCTGGGCGGCGAGCGCCGCGTCGGGATCCGCCGCGGCGGCCTCCACCAACTGCTGGGTGTTCAGGACGGTGTTCTCGTCGTCGATGCGAGCCAGCAGCACACCGGAATTCACGGTGCCGATATCGCCGTGCCGCTTCTTGACCTCGGCCAGGCGCCGCAGTTCCTGCTCGGTCTGACGGCGCAGGTCCGCGACGTCGGGCAGGGTCTCGGTGTGCAGGTCGATGACGTTCTCGAATTCGGCGTCGAGATACGGAATGTAGGCGCGCGCCACCATGATCCGAGAAGCGTCGATCTCCAGCGTCACCTCGATCTCGCTGCCCTCGGGAATGCTGCGCTCGACCTGATCGGCGGTGATGTCGAGACGGCCGATGGTGCTGTTGCGGTCGCCGCGCGCGTGCTCGCCCTCCAGCACCGGGATCCGGATCAGGCCGGTCTTGCCGCCGCCGTGATGCACCGCCGCGGTGGTGCGCAGCCGCTTGCGCGCCCGCGCGGGCAGCGGCGTATTGCGCTCGATCAGCCGCACGGTGGTGTTGTCGGCCAGGCCGACGCTGAGCGAATGGATCAGCGGCGGTTGGGTTTCCACCGCGCCGATGGTGTAGGTCAGGGTGTTCGGGGTGAGGTCGCGGCGGCGGCCGCTGCCGTCGACGAGTTCGATCTCGAAGGTGTTCGCCGCGCCCGGTTGCGCCCACAG
>NZ_JBSGBY010001124.1:576-1024 GCF_053601505.1 Nocardia sp. NPDC004722 | reverse complement strand
GGTCGACGCCGAGCAGGCGCGCCCACTCGTCGCGGGCGGCGGCGAAACGCTCGCGCTCACGCCAGGCCGTGGCGCGGTCGAAGCGATCCACCACATCGCTGAGCGCTTCGATACCACCGGCGCGCAACAGGTTCCGGTACTGCAGATCGCCGACCGTCTCGGAGATGCGCTGCGGGGTGATGTCCTCCGGGCGCAGACCCAGCTGGACGGCCAGCTCGTGCCGCAGCTCCTCGAGGGTCAAGGCGCGCGGCTCACCCGCCGTCGGACGCGTCACCTCCGACCAGGGTTCCAGCGGGAGATGACTGGCGGGCGCGCCCGGCTCCGGCTCCGAGTGCGGCTGCGGATCGAAACGCTGCGGACCCTCGAGGTGACCGGAATCCTCCGAATGCATCCGGCTCGGCGGCACATTGCCCTCGGGATCGCCGAACCGCCCATGGGCACGGGCGGT
>NZ_JBSGBY010001124.1:0-566 GCF_053601505.1 Nocardia sp. NPDC004722 | reverse complement strand
TCACGCAGGGCGGCGAGTGGATCGCGGTGCTCGCCGATCAGATGATCGACACCCAGGGCCTCGCTCATGCGGCGGCCGTAGTTGCCCTCGCCGACCGTCCGCTCGCGCACACCGGGCGGCGGCGAGCCACGGAAAATGTGCTCCGCGGCCGCGCGCATGGCGGGTGAGGCCATCACCGGATTCGCCGGAATCGGCCGCTCCTGCTGCGGCACCGCCATTTCCGCCGTCGGAGCCTCGTGCACCGCCACCTCACCGGACGCCGCCGCAACATGCGGCTGTGCCTCGGCCCCGTGCGGCTGCGCGGCCAAATCCGGCTGCGTCGGCGTGTAGCCCGGCCGAGCAGGATCCGAACCCACCTGCCCCGCACGCGGATCCGCACCCTGAGCGCCTTCGCCGTCCAACCCGGCGAACGCCACCCGCGGATCAGGCCCGGTCGGCTGCCTACCATCCGACCCCTTCGCCCCTCCAGCCGATTCCTCCTCACCGCCACCGGCATGCGGAGCCACCGGCGGGGGGCCATCCGAACCACGACCCGCACCACCGGCAGCGGGATCCAAGCCTGCCCA
>NZ_JBSGBY010001123.1:0-1025 GCF_053601505.1 Nocardia sp. NPDC004722 | reverse complement strand
CTGCGAGTACTCGCTGTCCGCGGCGATCGGCGGCGGCGGGGTGTCGTAGCTGCGACGCCACAGCATGAACTGGTCGTTGCCGTACTGCTCCTTGGTCTCCGCCTTGTTCTTGCCCTGCAGCGCGCCGTAGTGACGCTCGTTCAGGCGCCAGTCGCGGACCACCGGAATCCAGTGCCGGTCACAGGCGTCGAGGGCATTGTTGGCGGTGCTGATGGCACGGCGCAGCAGTGAGGTGTAGACGATATCCGGGAGAATCCCGGCCTCGGCCAGCAATTCACCGGCACGCTTGCCTTCGGCGACACCCTTGTCGGTGAGGCGAACGTCCACCCAACCGGTGAACAGGTTCAGGGCATTCCATTCGCTCTCGCCGTGGCGCAGAAGCACAAGGGTGTACGTCATGGATGCATCCTCCCACGTGGCGATCCGCCTGCATCCCCGGCCCTCACGCTGCGGTTATACGCCCCCGGGCACCGCGACTACGCGCCTCCGAGCGCGAGGATCGCCGCGCCTTGCAGGGTGGCTTGATCGGTCAGTTCGGAAGGCACCACCCGCAGTTCGCGCAGGAATTTCAGGCGCGCGTGCGCGGCGGCGGCTTCCCGCAGCGGACCCCACAGCAGCTCACCGGATTGCGCGAACCCGCCGCCGATGGCGACCAGATCCGTGTCGAGCAGGGCGGCGGCCGAGGCCACGGCCGTCCCGATAGCGGTGCCCGCCCGCTCGAGCGCGGCCACGGCGATCGGCTCCCCCGTGTGCGCGGCGGCGGAGAGTTCGACCCCGGTGGTCCCGGTCCACCCCTGCCGCCGGGCCCAGCGCACCGACGATTTACCGCTGGCCACCGCCTCGACACAGCCGAAACCGCCACAGGCGCAGGGCTCTTCCTGCCCCGGCACCACGATATGCCCGACGTGACCGCCATTCCCGGTGCGGCCCATGACGACCCGGCCGTCGGAGATGATGCCGCCGCCGATCCCGGACGACACCGTCAGCGCGAGCACATTGTCTACCCCGCGCGCCGCACCCAGCCG
>NZ_JBSGBY010001122.1:0-1039 GCF_053601505.1 Nocardia sp. NPDC004722 | reverse complement strand
GCACGTTGGCCGGCAGACCGACGTCGAGCTGGGTATTCCCCCCGATGACGGACACTCGGCACAATTCGGGTTCAGTGCCCCGCAGGCCACCGATCGACTGTGCTGTCACTGACTGAACTGCTCCCCTGTAGCTCTCAACAGTTGCCCGCCCAGGGCGGTTAACCATAATGTATCCGACTGTCCGCAGCTGTGCGATTCGCACGGTGTGGGTGGGGATTGTGAACGAAAGACCAACCAGGTTCGACGAATTCGGGGTTCGACTAGGATGATCGACACTCGCCAGGCCCAACGCGCCTTCGATGCGGGAGTGCTGTCCCTGGGGTTGAGCATCGAGGGCCAGGAATCGAACCGGGACCTCGACTACGCCAAACTCGCCTTTCAGCGTGCCACCGAGTGGGACCCCACCATGGCCGACGCCTGGCTGGGCCGGGCGGCCGCCGGTGAGGTCACCAAGGATGTTCTGAGCAACCTCTACAAGTGCAGCACCGTCTCGTTGGGACGGGAACAGCGCCGGTTGGGACTGCAACCGCGACAGCTTGCCGGACGTTTTCTGCCGGGCCTCTACATCGACTATCCGTTGGCCAGTTTCAGTGAGATCCACCTGGCGTGGGCCTCGCATCTGATTGCCGAGAAGCAGTACGACGAGGCCGTCGAGGTGCTCGACGAACTCGAGAAGCACCGCCGCGCCCGGGCTTCGGAACCGGACTTCGAAATCGACACCCGGATCGCCAAATACGTGCGCGGCATCCTGCACTACAACACCCAGCGCTGGCCCGACGTGATGGCCGTGTTGAACGGCTCCGACTCGTGGGAGGACCCGTATCTGGCGGCGGGCGCCCATGTGATGGTCGGCACATCCTGCGCGCAGCTCGGATTGTTCGGTGAGGCGATTCGCCGCATGGAGGCCGCCGAGGCGGGACCGATTCCGGCCGCCCGCACCGCCGCCATGTTCTGCCGCGGGCTGTGCCTGCGCGAGAGCGGCGCCGCCGAGGAGGCGCAGGCGCTGTTCGAGAAGGTGTATTCGCAGGCACCGGATTTC
>NZ_JBSGBY010001121.1:0-1040 GCF_053601505.1 Nocardia sp. NPDC004722 | reverse complement strand
CGGCGGATGCCCGTTCGCCCCGGCGGCGACCGGCAATATCGCCACCGAGGACCTGCTCTACCTCCTCGACCGCATGGGGATCACGACCGGCGTGGACATCGCGTCGACGATCGACACCGCGCGATGGCTGGGAGGAGTGCTGGGCGCACCCGTGCCCGCCCTGCTCGGGCGTGCGGGAGTATTCCCCGATACCGCAGTGGCGCAAGCACATCGGTGACGACTGCGCCGTGGTGGCATCCATTGACGCGCCGCTCGTCGGAGGGGCGTGAGGTGGCGGCTCCCGACTCGCCTTCTCGGAAGCCGCCACGGTGATTCGCGACTCCAGTGCCGGGCGGGCTGGACTACGCCCTGACCCTCGCTGCCGCGCACGGAAACGCAAGCCTGGTCGTACGCCGACCGCGGCGGAACTCCCGGTGTCAGTGCGAGCCGTCAGAGTCTTCGAGGGGGTCGGGGCGGCGTGCCCGCAGCGTCCGCAGGGGGTGGAGCAGTCGCTCGAGGTCCGCGGCGGTGGCCAGGTCGTAGGTGATGGCGCTGAGGGTGTTCGCCGTCGCGGGGCTCAGGATTCCGGCGGTGTTGAGACGGAACTTGAGTGCGAGTTCGTCTGCGGACAAGGGGTTTCCGGGGCCGCCGCGATTCGCCTCGACCCGCTCGGTCAGGGTGCGGCCGTCGTGCAGGCGAGCTGTGAGGACGGCCGGGAACTGGTGGGGGAAGATCTCGTCGCTGCGTGGATCGGGAGTGCACCGGACGCGGGCGGCCAGGGCCAGGCGGCGTGGGTCGCGGGCGGCGGCATCCGTGAAATCCTCGTGGAAGACACCCAGCCCGCCGCCGCCGATCAAGGCGGCGGCCACCGTGTACGGGCCGGAGAACGCGGCATGATAACCGGATTCGGGGCGCGCCTTCAGCTCGGGCGGGAAGCCGATGGTGCGCAGGGCCGCGGCGGGCGCGCGGCCGCGCTCTCCGACCCCGATGCATTGGCCAGGAGCCTGCGCACCTGCGCGGACCACGCCCTGACGGAACTCGCCGACACCATCCACCGCGAG
>NZ_JBSGBY010001120.1:0-1041 GCF_053601505.1 Nocardia sp. NPDC004722 | reverse complement strand
GAACGTCCGCATGCAGTACGCGAACTCGTTGGTCTACAAGGAATACAAGCCGAAGGTGTTGGCCACCCTCGACGTCGCGGCGCGGCCGGGCAGCGGGCCCTCTACGACATCGGTCTCACCGGTATCCCGATCGTGAACGTGAACAACAACTGCGCGACCGGTTCCACCGCGCTCATGTTCGCCCGCGAATGGGTCGCGGCGGGCCTCACCGAGGTCGCGCTGGCCGTCGGCTTCGAGCAGATGACCAAGGAGGCGATGGCCGGTCCGGCCACCAAGCCCAAGGTCACCACCGTCGACGCGCACCTGAAGGTCAACCGCGAGCACTTCGAGTTCTCCGCGGCCCCGATCACCACCCAGTTCTTCGGCAACGCGGCCATCGAGCACATGAAGCGCTACGGCACCACGCCCGAGCAGCTCGCGGCGGTCGCGGTCAAGAACCACCAGCACTCCACGCGAAACCCCCTCGCCCAGTTCCAGGATGCCTACACTCTCGAGCAGGTGCTCGGCGACAAGCCGGTGCACGGGCCGCTGACCCGCTCGCAGTGTTCGCCCATGTCCGACGGTGCGGCGGCGGCGGTCGTGGTGAGCGAGGAGTTCGTGAAGGCCAACGGCCTCGAGGGCCAGGCCATCGAGATCCTGGCGCAGGAACTGGCCACCGACGACGGCACCTCCTTCTCCACCGGTTCCATGATCGACGTGGTGGGCGCGCCGATGACCCGGGCGGCCGCGTCGAAGGTGTTCTCGCGCGCCGGAATCGGTGTCGCCGATGTCGATGTGATCGAGTTGCACGACTGCTTCTCCATCAACGAGCTCATCACCTACGAGGCGCTGGGTCTGTGCGGTGAGGGCGAATCCGGTGCGCTGGTGGAGTCGGGTGCGACCACCTACGGCGGCACCTGGGTGGTGAACCCGTCGGGCGGCCTCATCTCCAAGGGCCACCCGCTGGGTGCGACCGGCCTGGCGCAGTGCACCGAATTGAGCTGGCAGCTGCGCGGACTCGCGGGCGAACGCCAGGTCGCCAGCGCCCGCACCGCGCTCGCG
>NZ_JBSGBY010001119.1:0-1043 GCF_053601505.1 Nocardia sp. NPDC004722 | reverse complement strand
GCGCGGTCCGGTGCGGCCGGACGCGCGGGTGCGGGATCCGGCGGCGGCGATCCGCGGCCGGGGGGTGGTCGGCGCGCCAAGTACGTGCCCATCGACGTGACCATCAAGGCATGAGGGGCGGTGAGGATGTGCCGTTGACCGTGGGAATCGACGTGGGCGGCACGAATATCCGGGCGTCGGTGGTGGACGGTGCGGGCGAGGTGCTCGACACCGTGACCGCGCCGACCCCGCATTCCGCGCGGGCGCTCGAGGACGGCTTGGCGCGCGCGGTGCGCGAACTGTGCGCGCGGCACACCATCAGCGCGGTGGGGCTCGCGGTGGCGGGTTTCGTCGACGAGGACCGCGCCACCGTGCGTTTCGCTCCGCACCTGCCGTGGGAGGACGCCCCGGTCGCGCAGCGGTTGACCGACCGCCTCGGCCTGCCGGTCATCCTCGAGCACGACGCGAATGCCGCACTGTGGGCGGAATATCGCTTCGGCGCGGCGGCGGGCGGCCGCAATGTGGTGCTGGTGGCGATCGGCACCGGCATCGGCGCGGCCCTGCTCATCAACGGTCAGCTGTATCGCGGAAGCTTCGGTGTCGCACCGGAACTCGGCCATCTCCAGGTGGTGCCGAACGGCCGCGCCTGCGCCTGCGGTAAACGCGGCTGCTGGGAAAGGTATTGCAGCGGAACGGCTCTGGTGGACACGGCCATCGAGCAGTTGGCCACCGATCCGCAGCGCTCCACCTTGCTGGCCCGCGAATCCGGCCGCGATCCGGGTTCCCTGACCGGTCGCCGGGTGGCGGGCGCGGCGCAGGACGGCGACCCGGTCGCCCTCGAGGTGATGGCCGACTTCGCCCGCTGGCTGGGCCTGGGCCTGGCCTTCGTCAGCGACCTGTTCGACCCGGACCTGATCGTGGTGGCGGGCGGCGTCAGCACCTCGGCCCCGCTGTTCCTCGACGATGCCCGCGAGCACTACGCCGCCTCGATCACCGGTGCCCGCCACCGCCGCCTGGCCCGCATCCGCACCGCCCAACTCGGCGAGGCCGCGGGCATGATCGGC
>NZ_JBSGBY010001118.1:0-1052 GCF_053601505.1 Nocardia sp. NPDC004722 | reverse complement strand
CACCCTCACGGGGGTGAGAATGATTGGAACCAAATAAAATATTTGGCACTGACATTCATCGACACACTATTGAGTTCTCAAAGAACACACGCACAAACGATCTCCCGGGCGCTATGTCCCGCTCGATCGTGAGGCAACTTTTCAAGCTTAGCCCCAGACGCGCAGCAGAACCAAATCGGCTGGTTGTTGGGAGCTAGTGTGATCATCAGGCGAAGCTCGTCTCACCGGAGTCGGTGTCCGTGTCGCTCTGACCTGGAATAAGTTACGTGTTGGTTGTTCGCATGTCAAATCGCCTGTTCAGGAGGGGTTTTCGCGAACCCGTCCCGACACCGGTTGTTCAGTCGGCGGTTCCGACCCGTTCGATCTCGGCCCCGAGCGAGCGCAGGTTCTCCACGAAATCCGGGTAACCCCGGTCGATGTGGAAGACGTCGTGCACTTCGGTGACACCGTCGGCGACCAGGCCCGCGAGCACCAGACCCGCGCCGGCGCGAATGTCGGAGGACCACACGGGAGCCGAGGACAGGCGCGGAATCCCGCGCACCACAGCGTGATGCCCATCGGTGCGGGCATCCGCACCCAAGCGGATCATCTCTTCGACGAAGCGGAAGCGCGCTTCGAAAATGTTCTCGGTGATCATCGAGGTGCCGTCCGCGATCGCGGCCAGGCCGATGGCCATGGGCTGCAGGTCGGTGGGAAATCCCGGGAACGGCAGGGTCGAGAAGTTCACCGCGCGCGGGCGATCCGCCTGCACCACGCGAAAACCATCCGGTTCGAACGAGATTCGGGCGCCCGCGGAACGCAGCTTGTCCAGCACCAGCGACAGGTGCTTGGGGTTGATGCCGGTCACCCGCACGTCACCGGTGGTCATGGCGGCGGCGATGCCCCAGGTCGCGGCGACGATGCGGTCACCGATCACCCGGTGGGTAGTCGGTGCGAGCTTGTCCACGCCTTCGATGGTCAGTACCGAGGTGCCCGCGCCGGAGATCTTCGCGCCCATCCGCGCCAGCATGGTGCAGAGATCCACGATCTCCGGTTCGCGCGCGGCATTGACG
>NZ_JBSGBY010001117.1:0-1053 GCF_053601505.1 Nocardia sp. NPDC004722 | reverse complement strand
CGTCGGTGCGCTTGATGGTCACGTCCATCGGTGATGTCATCGCATGTCTCGCATCTCATCTCACATGTTCTGTAGCCGACGGAGGATTTCGCCGATCGCCGCATAGCGACCGGTTCTCTTGATGTCCATGGCGCAGAAGTCTTTGTGAATCACCAATCTTTCACAAGAGCTGCGCGGGACCCTGGTTTTCGGGGCGTGCAACGCCGTCGGCAGTAGCGGGATTCGGTCACGGAACCGGGTGATCGGTGGTATGTCGAACCGCGCGCCGCAGCGCCTGCCGGTAGGGTTCGGACGTGCCAATCGCGTTCGACACCACAGGCTTCCAGCAGAACGGTGAGGATGTATGGGATCATCCGCTCACCGGTGATCGGGTGATCCGGCAGTACACGCCGGGGCCGCCGATCATTCCCGCGCCCTTGGAGGACCTGCCGACGCTGCGGCGTGAACTGACCGAGGCCAGTGCGGAGAACGGGTGCTTGGTCGAGGCGCATGTCATCACGTTCGGGGGACTGCCCACCCTGTTGCGGTTCGAGAAGATCCGGCATTGGAATCGCTCCGACGGTCTGATCTACACCGCGTCGTTCATCGTCCCCCGGGCAACAGGCAGCGCGGCACTGCTCGTTCTGTGCGCCGAGAACGGCCTCACCGGTGAACGTGACGCCCTGGTCGGCATCAAACTGGGCATGGACCGCATGTACCCGCCCCACCCCTACGCCCCGAATATCCGTGGCGCCCTGCCCTACAGCGCAGCCGACGACCCTCAATGGGACCCCCAATTCCCTGACCACCCGCTGAGCCGCGCCCGCCGCTGGTACGCCTCGATCTCCGCCTCCGCCCACATCGACCCCCGCTTCGCCGCCCTCCCGCCCTTCACCGGCCCCGTCACCCGCTAGCTCCAAGATTTCGGATTCGGGCCTATCCCGGCGATCCACTCGAGGAGTACGGGGTCGTCGAGGCGGTGATGGCGGGTGTGGGGGTGGGGTGAGTTCGCGGCCTTGCCGATGCCGATGATGCTGAGACCGGCGGCGTGGGCTGCGGCGATCCCGATGGTGC
>NZ_JBSGBY010001116.1:0-1061 GCF_053601505.1 Nocardia sp. NPDC004722 | reverse complement strand
CGGCGGTCTGCAAGAGTCCGGGAACCACCTGGACGCCGCCTACCTGGAGTGGAAGCGAATACTCGCAACGGGCACTCGCCATCGACAACACCAGTCGGTACGCCTGGAGGCCGAGGCCGAACAGATCCGAAACTGGCAGCCCCAGGTGGTTCCCGGACTCTTGCAGACCGCCGAGTATGCGGAGGCAATCCTTCGCTACGGCATCAACTTCTACGGGATACCCGACGACATCGACGCAGGCGTATCCAAACGCATGGAGCGGCAACGAGTCCTGTACCGGCGAGACCACCGGTTCCACTTCCTCATAGCCGAACAGGCGCTGTACACGACAGTCGGAGACGACGATGTCATGGTCAACCAACTCGACCGGCTGTACACCATCCTCGGGATGCCCCGACTCACCCTCGGCATCGTTCCCTCGATGGCGGAAGCCCTTGCGGCAGTAGAGAATTTTGTGCTGTTCGACAACCGCTTGGTGAAGGTCGAAGGTGCCACAGCGGAACTGACCATCACGCAGCCACGAGAGATAGCACTCTACGGGCGTGCGTTCGACACGCTCGCAGGCCAGTCCGTCACCGGAAACGAGGCCCGAGCGCTGATCCGGAAAGCGATCGACGCTCGGTCACGCCTCGACTAGCCCTGCCAAGCCCTCTCGGACCGTTGTCTCAGCGGTCGCTGGCGTCGGGGAGGCGAGCTGGGCAGGGGGCGTCGGGGAGGGTGGCCAGTTCGAAGTGCCACCACTCGTTGTCGTACATCCTGCAAAGCCCCCAGTGGTTGCCGTTGTCCTCCAGCCATTGGGCGCCCTCGCGCGGGCCGACGTCGATGGCTTCGCCTGTCACGTGGGTGGATTCGCCGGGCGGCAGTACCCAGCGGCGGGCGGCCTCCGGGCTGCCGTAGGTTTGTAGGCCGTCTTCCCAGAGGGCTTCCTGTTCGGCGGGGGTGCGGTAGCCGGAGGTGATCGACAGGGCGACGCCCTCGTTGTGTGCCTCGGTGGCCGCGGCGGTGTAGGCCGCGGCCAGGCGCGGGTCCAGGCCGTCGGTGCCCGCGGCGATCTCCCGGGC
>NZ_JBSGBY010001115.1:0-1071 GCF_053601505.1 Nocardia sp. NPDC004722 | reverse complement strand
CATCGACCAGAGCGTCTGCTTGGTACGCCGGTAATGATCGGCAAGACTCGAATCCGTCGTGACACCCGCGCCTGCGGGCTTGCCTTCCTTATCAACAAGATTGAACGCAACGGTCGTATCGTCGAGCAGCCAGAAGTCATCAGCCGGCACCTGCGCTGGATCGACAAGATGCCTGGGGAGATACCGAATGTCCTCACCGGCTGCGATGTTGTCGTGAGTCTCGGTCAGCAGCCATCGCTGGTAATCGCTGTGGGGGACTGTGACAATGCGGATTCGACTGACGGTGACTCCGCGGGCGATGGCGTCTCGGATCAGCGCACTCCATGCCTCCCATGACTCATCGGGTTCATCCGAACGTGGTTCGCCGCTGAGGAACCGGCGGAACGGCTCCGACTCGCTCGGAACCGTGTACGTATCTTGGACCTCCAAGTGGAAGGCCGACTTTCGGGCCGCCCGGATCAGGCCAGGCCACGGGCTACTCTGCCGCAGCTCCACCGTAGAACGCCCTCCGATTCATCGGAACCTCGATCGCCGCTTCGAACGCTTCCATCGTCAATTGGTTCAACGTCTCGTGGTCATCTATCGGCCGACCCGACAACGTGAACGTTCCGCGCCCAGTGTCCGCCAGGGCCGCGCCGATGAATGTATCCGGTTCCGCGAAGCCCAACAGAAGGTGGGGAATCTCAACGGCATCCGGGGAAGCGGTCCTCCAGCCCTGCACGAGGTAGGTGTCTCGATCGGTGGCGAACAGGGTCGGGCAGTCGCCAACCTTCGACCCGCCCTTGCCGAGAAAACGTAAGCGCATGATCTTGCCTCCTGCTCTTGCGATGTGCATCAGCTTGCACGGCATGGCCCATGATCCCGTATCACGTTTCAGGCTGGTAGGCATTTGACTGGCATTGAGCAAGCTCGTGCAAGCCTGTGGCGTTGAAGGTTCCAGGGCTCCTAGCGTCGACACCAGGCGCTCAGGACTGGTCGAGTACCCCGCTTCTGAGTCGTCCCACCAACGGCGGCAGGGGTCGAGATGGACCGGCGGACAAGCCTCGCGTTCCTTCGGGGTGCCGATGCCGT
>NZ_JBSGBY010001114.1:0-1071 GCF_053601505.1 Nocardia sp. NPDC004722 | reverse complement strand
CTGGCACTGGTGCTGGTGGCGGTCGCGGGCTGGTGGTGGCTCACGCCCGGCAGTTCGAAGACGCCGCAGGCGGTTCCGGCGCGCGCCACCGTGAGCCCGTCCACGACGGCCGGGAACCAGCCGGGACTGATCGCGTGGTGTCAGGAACGCAATACGCCCGACCGGGTGAGCGGGGCCAGCGCCGGTGATCTCGGCAGCGGGCCCGGCGTCATCATGCGCCTCGAATACGCCTGGTACGTGCAGCGTGATCCGGCCGCCGTGCGCGCCCTGCTCGCGCCCGACGCCAAAGTCGCGCCGGAACAGGCCACGCGCGACGCCATTTCGGCTATCCCCGCCGGGACCAAGCACTGCGTGAACATCACCGGCGTGGATCCGGACCACTGGAACGTCAGCATCGACGAGAAGCACCCGGACGGCACCGTCGCGTCCTGGCAGCAGGTCATCACCACGGTCACGCGGGACGGTCAGGTCCGCATCAGCGCCATCACGGACGGAAGCCGGTGAGCCATGGTCGATATCGACGACCGGGTCCGGTCCGGGCCGGGATCGGGGCCCTCGGAAGACCCGGACCCTGACTTCTGGTTCCGGGTCGGCGATGCGGTGCCGCGAGTGGATTCCGGCCACAAACACGCCGGAATGACAGAGGCCGAGCACGCCGGAGCAACGGAAATAGACCGCGCCGGTACAACTGCGACAGGCCATGCCGGAACACCGGGGACAGGCCACGCGGGAGTGACCGAGGCAGGCCACCCCGGAGTGACGGGTATAAACCACACCGGAGCGACCGGGACAAACCACTTCGGAGCGACGGGGGCAGGCCACCCCGGAGCGACGGGAGCAGGCCACGCCGGAGCGACCGGCATGGATCACCCCGGAGTGAAGGCGGGCTACGCCGGAACCGGGGCTGGGCACGCCGGAAGGGTTGGGGCGCAGGCCGGTTCGGGTGAGGGTGCGCGGCAGGCCGAGGTGGCGGCGTCCGCATGCTGCGGCATCCGGTCGGGCTCAGCGACACCGAGATGGTGCATCAGCTGGCCACCCTCTACGGCGCGGGGATCGAGCCGCAACAGAATC
>NZ_JBSGBY010001113.1:0-1073 GCF_053601505.1 Nocardia sp. NPDC004722 | reverse complement strand
GGCCCCGCCTTCGAAGGCGTCATCGACCTGATCGCGGCTCGCCCCCTCGCCGATGTCGCCGCCGAAATCTACGGCCCCCATTGGGATCTCGCCGAGCAGCACTACGCCAACCTGGTCTCCACCCTGACCGCACCCACCCCCGACCAGCTCCATGCCCGCATCCGCGCCCAAACCCGCCTCGGCGACATCATCCCCGTCCTGTGCAGCCCCTTCCCCCTAGCCGACGACCTCCCGCCACTCCTGGACGCCGTCCTCCGCTACCTCCCCTCCCCCTTGGACGTCTGCCAGCCCGAACACGCCCTCGACTACTGAGCACGCGACACGCGATTCAGCGGGTGACGTCGCGCGCGACTCACAGCTCGCACTTAACTTCCGCCAATATCACGCGCATCTCCCGCCGCCAGGATCTCCACCGCGGCCCGAACGAGCGAACGGCTCGTTCCGGAATCGCAACGACGACAGGAGAATTCCCATGGCCTACTCGAAGCTGTCGAGAATCACCGCCACCACCGCGGCCGCTCTCGGACTGTTCGCCGCCGTGGCGGGCGTCGCATCCGCGGACCCCGTCCCCGGCCAGCCGGGCGGCCCGATCGCGGGCCAGCAGTGTCCGCCGCCCGGTGACGCGCCGGGCCAGCCGCCGCAGGGCGATCAGCCGCAAGGCCAACCGCCGCAGGGGCAACCGCCCCAGGGCCAGCCCCCGGAAGGCCAACCGCCCCAGTGCCCGACGGCCTGACCTGTGGTCCAGTGATGAGGACGCACACTATGCCGACTTCCCCCTCCACAACCCTGCTGGTCGTCCGAACCTGCACCGCCATAGCCGGTTTCGCCGCCATCGCCGCGGCGACAACGCTCACCGGTAATCCGCCGACGGTGCTGGCCGGAACCGACGTCGGCTCGGCGATCTCGCCTTCGGGGCTGGCCGCAGGGTCGACCAGCAGCTCGCCTCACCAATGCACCGCCGCCGGTTTGGCCATCAGCATCAGCGGCGAGTCCGCGGTTGATTGCAGCGGAATCACCACCGGCAGCTCCTAGCACGGGGGCGGCAGGAAACCGATGTCGGTGAAGTAGTCGAT
>NZ_JBSGBY010001112.1:0-1093 GCF_053601505.1 Nocardia sp. NPDC004722 | reverse complement strand
ATCCGCCGTCGATCCCGCGGGCCTGCGCCGGACCCTGGCCGCACGCCTGCCGGGCTATCTCGTGCCCGACACCGTCATGGTCCTCGACGAGATGCCCATGACCGGCACCGGCAAGATCGACCGGCGCGCACTGCCCGAACCGGTCAGGGCGGCAACGGAATTCCGGGCCGCGTCGACCCCGCTCGAACGCCTCGTCGCCGAGGTGTTCGCCGAAGTCCTCGACCTCGACGTCGTCGGCGCCGACGACGACTTCTTCGCGCTGGGCGGCAACTCGCTCATCGCGGTGCGCGTGGTATCCCTGATCCGCGAACGCAGCGGCCGGTCGTTGCAGATCGGTCAGCTCTTCTCCGACGCCTCCCCGGCGGCGCTGGCCCGCACCCTGGAAATCGGTTCGGGCGCACCGGACATCTCCCTGGGCGTACTGACCCCGCTGCGCTCCACGGGCACCCGGGCACCGCTGTTCTGCATCCATCCGGGTGGCGGACTGGCCTGGGTGTACGGCTCACTGCTGAGTCAGCTCGAGCCCGACCGCCCCGTCTACGGCCTGCAAGACCCGCACATCGTCGCCGACGAACCGCGCCTGGAATCCGTCGAAGCCTACGCGGACCGCTACGTCCGCGAGATCGTCGAGCGCTTCCCCGGCATCGCCTACAACCTGATGGGCTGGTCCCTCGGCGGCCAGATCGCCCACGCCATGGCCGTCCGCCTGCGCCAACTCGGCCACCGCGTGGAACTGCTGGCCCTCGTCGACGCCACCCCCGAAACCGGTGTGGCCCAAACCTTCGAACCCACCCGCCAGGACATCGCCACCAGCGTCTCCCACATCCTCGGCGCCTGGCACGACCTACTCGACCTGGACGACCTCCCAGAAATCGACACCCTCGACGCCTTCAACACCCTCCTCGCCGACCGCATAGGCGCCACCGGCCTCCTCACCCCCCACCAGGTCCACCGCGTCCTCGAAAGCTTCTCCCGCCCCCACCCCAAAACCCCCCGCCCCGACCACCGCCACACCCACCACAACACCCCCCCCCCCCAACCCCCCCGCCCCCATCCAGGGTATGCGCCACCACCCCCGGCCGAGACTCGACAC
>NZ_JBSGBY010001111.1:0-1094 GCF_053601505.1 Nocardia sp. NPDC004722 | reverse complement strand
CCTGGTTCCGAGTCCGGACGGCATGTTCACCGAGCGACTGTTCCGGGCCATGGTCGAGACGGCCGAACAACTCGGCCGGGAGCCGGACACGTTCTGGACCGATCAACTGCACAACACCGACGGCATCACCGGCTATCACGCACTCGGGCAGGAGATCTGGGCGCAGACGGAGGGCCGCGTGGACGCGTTCGTGCAGGCGGTCGGCACGGCCGCGTCATTGCGGGGCGCGGCTTCGCTGCTGCGCTATCACCAGCAGCGGCGACTGATGGTCGTCGCGGTCGAGCCCGCGGAATCGGCGGTGCTGTCGGGCGGTGCGCCCGGCGCGCATCGTATCGAGGGCATCGGCATCGGCTATCGGCCGCCGCTGTGGGATGCCAGCCTGGTCGACGAGGTGGTGGCGGTGGCCACCGCGGACGCCGAGGAGATGGCGCGGCGACTGGCGCGTGAAGAGGGTCTGTGCGCGGGCACCTCCTCCGGCGCGAATGTGCTGGCCGCCATCCGGATCGGGCTGCGGCTGGGGCCGGGCGCGCGCGTGGTCACCGTGCTGGTGGACTCGGGCCTGAAATACCTGAGTACGCCGGTGTTCCGGCGTGCGGACGCCGCTGGGCCCGGAGGTCCGAGTCAGACGTTGACGCCGTAATCGCGGGCGATTCCGGCCAATCCGGAGGCGTAGCCCTGTCCGATGGCGCGGAATTTCCATTCGTTGCCGTGCCGGTAGAGCTCGCCGAACACCATGGCGGTCTCGCTCGAGGCGTCCTCGGTGAGGTCGAAGCGGGTCAGCTCGGAGCCGGTGACCGCGTCGATGACGCGGATGTAGGCGTTGCGGACCTGGCCGAAGGCTTGCCGTCGCAGCTCGGCTTCGTAGATCGATACGGGGAAGAAGATATTGGTGATGGTCGGCGGCATAGCCGCCAGATCCACATTGATCACCTCGTCGTCGCCCTCGCCCGCGCCGGTGAGGTTGTCACCGGTGTGCTCGATGGTGCCCTCCGGCGAGCGCAGGTTGTTGTAGAACACGAAATGCCGGTCGGACACGACGCGCTGGTCGGGTCCGCAGGCCAGCGCACTGGCGTCCAGGTCGAAATCGGCTCCGG
>NZ_JBSGBY010001110.1:0-1094 GCF_053601505.1 Nocardia sp. NPDC004722 | reverse complement strand
GTCACATCCGCACAGCCTATGCGTTGAGGGAGGGATGCCCGATAACAGATCATTTGCTATGAATTTGCTGTTTGATCTGCGGGAACTCGGGTAAGAGGGGCCGGAGATGGTAACGGAATTGCTTCGGCAGCTTGACCATCGCCGTCCCCGGCGTGTCTAATCACAGGCATGTCATTCCGGGTCCGCGTGAGAGTGCAAGGCGCGGACGGGTTTTCGAACAAGCGTTCGCACTGGAGTGACGTCAAGCTCGGGGATGGCCGCGGGACTACGCCGCGGTGTTGGGCCGTCGGTGGGATCGGCTCCGGCGGATTAATCATTCTGCGCTAACACACAGTGAGGAGGCGGAGCGATGGCCGAAGAGCTGGCCCCGTCGGGCATTCCGGGCGGTGTATCGCGAACCGATTCCATGACTGGCGCAGCACCTGACTTCTGCGCCGATGAACGGAACGGATACGAGGGGGGTGAACCGATGACGACTGCACGGCCGGGGGGCGGACAGTGGGCGCGCGCCGCCTACCAGCCCGAGCCACCGCGGCTGAGCCTGATCGTCACCGGTGGTGAGGATATGTTCGACACTTTCTCGCGCGGCGGTCGCCAGATGACCGAGGCCGAACAGTGGCAGGAACGGGCGCTGTGCGCCCAGACCGACCCCGAGGCGTTCTTCCCGGAGAAGGGCGGCTCGACCAGAGAGGCCAAGCGCATCTGCCTGGGCTGCGAAGTTCGTGACGAGTGCCTGGAATACGCACTCGCCAACGATGAGCGCTTCGGCATCTGGGGCGGCTTGTCCGAGCGTGAGCGTCGCCGCCTCAAGCGCGGCATCATCTAGAAACGCAAGCGCGCCAACCCTTTTCCGCTACTCCGGCTCGGGGTCGATGATGTCGGGCTCGACCCCGAGGTATGTCGCTATCTGCTGCACGAGCACCTCGCGCAGCAGGTCGACCAGATCGTCGGGGTCCTGCGCCCGTAGTTCCAAAGGCTTGCGGAACAAGACAATTCGGGCACGGGTGGCCATGCCGTAACGGTCCACCCCGGCCGGGATCAGCCGCGAGAGCGGCACCGGCCCGTCGGCCACCACCTCGTCCGGCCACGTCACC
>NZ_JBSGBY010001109.1:0-1105 GCF_053601505.1 Nocardia sp. NPDC004722 | reverse complement strand
GTGCGTGCGGTGCTACTCGAAAACGCCGAGTTCGCCCTGGACGGCCTCGAATTCGGCATTGGCCTCCTCGCCGCGGCGGCGGGCCTCGGCGATACCGGCGGACATGCGCGCGATCTCGCCGTCCACGGACTGGGCGCGGCTGCGCAGGGTGTCGACCTGGCCGGAGAGGCGGGCGAGGCCCTCGCGGCGGTCGGCGATGGCGCGCACGGCGGCGAGGTGGGCCTGTTCGGCGGCCTTGGCGGCCTGTTCGCGTTCGTAGAGTTGCTCGCGGGCGGCTTCGAGGGTTTCCGTGGCCATTTCGACGGCTTCGCGCAGTTCGGCCTCTTCGGCTTCGACCCGATCCGCTTCGCGTTCCAGCTGGTCGGGGTCGCGGCCCTCGCCGACGGGCTGCTCGATGGTGAGATTTCGGGCGCGGTCGCGGGCGATGCGGATGGTGGCATTGACGCGTTCGGTCAGCGCGGACAGCTGGAACCAGGTCTGGGCGGCCGCCTCCGCACTCGGGGTCAGCTTGGAGAGCTCGAATTCCTGCTGGGCGAGTGCGGCATTCGCGGCATCCATCTCGGTCTGCACGGTGACCTGCTGCTCGCGCGCGTAGGCCTCCTTGGACTGCTGGCTCTCGAGTTCGCGGCGGCGCGACACCAGATCGTCGGCGGCCAGGCGCAATCGGGAATCCCGCAGTTCGGACTGGACGGTCGCGGCGCGACGGGCGACTTCGGCCTGCCGCCCCAACGGCTTCAACTGCCTGCGCAATTCGGTGGTGAGGTCGGTCAGGCGCGCCAGATTCGACTGCATGGCGTCGAGCTTGCGGACCGCCTTCTCCTTGCGGCGACGGTGCTTGAGCACACCCGCGGCCTCTTCGATGAAGGCGCGGCGATCCTCCGGCCGCGATTCCAGAATCGCCGAGAGCTGGCCCTGGCCGACGATGACGTGCATCTCGCGGCCGATGCCGGAGTCGCTGAGCAGCTCCTGCACATCCATCAAACGGCAGGAGTTCCCGTTGATCTCGTATAGCGGCTGCTGCGGCTAGTCCGCCTTCTTGTCCGCGTGGCCCAGCGACCTGTCGGGGGCCACGCGGTCCCTGACGCGCTGCTTGAGCACCGCGATA
>NZ_JBSGBY010001108.1:0-1105 GCF_053601505.1 Nocardia sp. NPDC004722 | reverse complement strand
AGGCCACGGCGACGACATGGGTGCGGGTCCGGGCGCGCTCCCGGGCGTCCGGTCCGCCCGCCGGGCCGATCATCGGGCGGGTGAGGCGATCGGTCAGCCATCGGCCACCGCGATAGCGGGCAGCGGAATTGGCGAGGGCGGACACCATCGTCGTGGCCCGGCTGAGGGCGGGAAACCAGCCGTTGTAGACGGTGACGGTGTCGAGTCGGGGGAATTGCGTCGGCAGGAACAGCACTTCGGTGCCGGAGACGAGGAAGGCCGCCTTGCGGCGGTTGCGGAAGGGGAAAGCGTGTGCGGTCGCCGCCGTCCGCTCCGCCACGAGCTGCCCGGTCCGCCAGCGCAGCGACGGCAACGTCAGGCCCTCGCGCATGGTGGTACGCGTGCCCTGGCTCAATCCGCGCCAGAGCGGACCGGTGGCGAAGTATCCGATATCGAGCACCCGCGCCGTGTCACCCGCCTGCTGCGCCGCGAGGGTGCCGGCGAGAATGCCTGGGACATAGTCGTATCCGAACGCGGGCAGGACGACCGAGCCGGATTCGCGGGCGCGATCGTGATGGCGCTGCTGGAGTTCGCGGACGAAGCCGACCTCACCGGTGGAGTCGATGTAATGGGCGCCGGCGTCCACCGCCGCCTGCGCGACCGGATATCCGAAACGCTCGAAGGGACCGACGGTGGTGACCAGAACATCACCGCGCCCCACCAGCTTTCGAAGACTCGCGGAATCGGTGACGTCGGCCACCGCATACTCGAGTCCGCCGTGCCGCTCGGCCAGCCCGGCGAGCGCGGTTTGGTCGCGCCCGGCCACGACCGGTTTCAGGCCACGGCGCAGCAGTGCGCAGAGCACGAGGTCACCGGTGTAGCCGGTGGCCCCGAGCAGGACGATTCTTCCGCTCATTGCTTCAGGTCTCCTTTCGAAAGGCCAGGGGGACATGGCGGTCGAGGAATCCGAGCTGGTCGCTGATGAGCCGCTCGAAGCCGTCACCCGCGTAGATGGCGAAATGTCCGTCCGGGTACCTGTGGATCTCGCCACGTGGTGCACGGCCGGCATAGCGCAATGTCGGTTTCGCGGGGGCGACGGAGTCTAGGTCGCACACCGCGAACAGGA
>NZ_JBSGBY010001107.1:0-1111 GCF_053601505.1 Nocardia sp. NPDC004722 | reverse complement strand
CGGGGGTGCTGAACATTCTGCGGACCCTGCGCCACGAGATGCCGCTGGACACGGGGGACCCGGACGGACCGGATCTGCCGCGCCGCTTCCTGGACTCCCTGCTTTAGCGCGTTACCGGGATGTTCCGTCGGTATTACCGTGGTGTCCAGACGGCGTTGAGGGTATTCACAGCGTTTCTCGAGGAATCCCATCGAGAATCGCGACGTGCCAGTGACGTCGATGCTGCAATCCCCACCTGCCGTGCCTCCGGCACCGCAGCTGCCTGCCCAGACCCAGATCGGATATCCGGGTTTCCATCACGGGGTTTCGCTGCTGCACGGCTGGTTACCGCAGGTCATCACGTTCGCGGCGGTGTTCTTCCTGATCGTGGCCTTCGCCCGCTTCACCCGCCGCTGGTGGGTGCTGTGGGTGCCGCTGTGCCTGGTCTTCGCGGTCGGCGTGGTGTGGGCTTCCTGGGCTTACACCAATGACGAGGGCCTGGCCTCGGATCCGGCGCCGGCGCTGCTGTGGTTCGCGGTCGGGCTCGCGGGCGCGGTGCTCGCGGCGGCGGTGCTGGGCATCCGCACCGGCAGTTGGTGGCAGCGGATCGCGGCGATCATCGCGGTGCCGCTGGCGCTGCTGAACGTGGGCGTTGTGCTCAACCAGTGGGTCGGCTACTACCCGACGGCCAATGCCGCGTGGGCCGCGCTGACCGCGGAGCCGCTGCCGCATCAGACCGATCTGGATGCGCTGGCCTCGCTGCGCAACACCAACCCGGACACCGGCCGGATCGTGCCGGTGGACATCCCCGAGTCGGGCAGCCGCTTCAATCACCGCACGGAATACGTGTACCTGCCCCCGGCCTGGTTCCAGGGCGACCAGCCGCCCAGCCTGCCGGTGATCATGATGATCGGCGGCGAGTTCAACACTCCGGCGGACTGGGTGCGCAGCGGCCAGATCATGAACAGCGTCGACAGTTTCGCCAAGTCCAACGACGGCCGGACGCCCATCCTGGTCTTCGTCGACTCCGGCGGCAGCTTCAACAATGACACCGAATGCGTGAACGGCCCGCGCGGCGACGCCGCCGACCACCTCACCAAGGACGTGCCCGGCTACGTCGAATCAACTTTCG
>NZ_JBSGBY010001106.1:0-1118 GCF_053601505.1 Nocardia sp. NPDC004722 | reverse complement strand
GCTGTCGCGGGCGCTTTCGGCGGCCGGGCGCAACCGCGATTCGCTGGCCGCCGCCGCCCGCGCCGTGGTGGCCGACAGTGACGCCGGGGTGCGCCGCAATGTGGTGTACGGCCTCACCGAGGCCGCCTGGGTGCTCAGCGGTGAGGGCGATTCCGAGCGCGGCACTCGCCTGTTCGACGCCGCCCTGTCGGTGGCACGCCGATTCGGCAACACCCGATACGAATCCGCCGTCCACGCCCGTGCCGCCCGCGCCCACCTGGCCGCGGGCCGCTTCGCCCGCGCCGCCGAACACGCCGAGCACGCCGAAGCCACCCGCATCTCCGCGGGCACCGGCGCCGTCCACACCCACAACCTCCTCATCCGCTACACCGCCCTGCGCCGCCTGGGCCGCAATATCGACGCCGCCGAGTGCTACCGCACCGCCGCCACCCAAATCCCCGACTTCGACGCCGCCCTGACCGCCTGGACCGCCGAAACCCACCTCCCCGCCACCCGCTGATCCGGGACAACCCCTGGCCGGTGAAAGGTCGGTTTCGGGTAGTGAGCGCCACATGTCTGATATGGGTGGGCCGGGTGTTGCGGATGGTCCGGGTGGGGCTGTAGCGGCTAGCCTGGGACGCATGGCAGGTAAGGCCCGCACCGGAACGTCACGTACGCGAGCGGGGGCTACGCGGGGGCAGACTCCGGCACAGTCCCGGGCTCGCACTCCGCGCAAGCCCGCGAAGCGGGTGGCGCGGAAGGCTCCGGCGCGGCGGCCCGCCCCGCGGCGCGGCTCGAATACCGCTCCGCTGGCGGTGGTTCGGCGCGGCGCGACCAGGGCCTGGACGGCGACCGCGCGAGGGCTGGGCGCCACCACGCGGGCCGTGAGCCGGGCGGGGGATATCGAGCACGGGCATCGGCGGGACGGGATCGCGCTGGGCCTGGTGGCCTTCTCGTTCGTGATCGCGGCGGCGGTGTGGCTCTCGGCGGGCGGCCCGGTCGGGCACTGGGTGGATACCGCGGTGCGCTGGGTGGCCGGATCCGGCATCGTCGACGACCTCGAGCACCGCGGTCTGGTGGTCCGCCGCCGGAATCCGCACGACCGCCGCGCCTACGAGATCGTGATCACCGAGACGGGT
>NZ_JBSGBY010001105.1:0-1121 GCF_053601505.1 Nocardia sp. NPDC004722 | reverse complement strand
AGAGTGCGTCCCCGGCAGCGAACACGTGCCGAGACCCGTGCACTCCGCGCCGGATCACGTTGAGCCCCGGCCGATCCCAGGTGGTACTCAACGGAATGGCGTCGCCGCCGTCGCGTTCCATCAGCCAGACACCGCTGTACTCGGCGGCGGCCAGGATCACCGGGACTGGTTCTTCGTCCAGTCGCACGACGCTGTTGAGCCGACCGGCTGCGAAAGAGATGTCGGGATCGTTGATTTCGGTACCGGTGGCCAGGACTCCCCAGAAGCTCGCCGGATGCCAGACGTTACTCATCGCGTACCCCCGTAACGCAGCGGAATGAGCAGACTCCCAGTACAGCACTGTCGATGCCTTCTTGATGCGGAAACCGCAACTCGGCGCCGTGCTCAGTTGCACGGAAGGCGGTCGAGCAGGGAACCCATCATGTCGGGGTCGAAGAGCTCCTCGACATCGCACCACTCCAAATCCGGCATTCCGACATGCTGCCAACCGGCGCATCGAAGCGCAGCCCGAATTCGGGGACTGGGCAGGACGTGGCAAAGGCTGGAGCGACAATGTGATCGTGACGGATGTACCGCTGTTCATTGATGGGGCGCGCGTTTTGAAGGTGGCAGATGTTCGTGGCTTGACGCCCACCGGTAGGACACGACATTGGGTAGACGGTCGCCTTGCCGAAGGCTTCGCGGGCCTGGCGATCGCTCGATACGGCTCGAGCTCGCAGGTGTACTTGTTCTACTGCGATGCCGAGTGGCAGTGCATCTCCGACACCGACCACAACGACATTCCATCGGCCGTCGAACAGGCTGAGATCGAGTTCGGTGCGGTGGAATTCGCTGATTTACCGATGTCTCGAGGCGACGGTGAAGGAGCTGAGCGATCGGCCAGTGCGGCGCGGCGGAAGACCAACCAGCCGTAGGGTTGTGGCCGTGTCGAAGATTGTTCTCCGCTCTGCATGCAGCTCCGATGTCTCTGCGATTCTCGAGTTCTGGGGCAAGGCGGCGGAGGACGCGCATCGGCCGCCGGACTCCAGTAGCGCGGTCGAGGCTTTGATCCGGCGCGATCCTGAAGCCTTGATCCTTGCCGTCGACGAGGACTCGGCCCCATCCCAGATGCTGGTTGGCAC
>NZ_JBSGBY010001104.1:0-1139 GCF_053601505.1 Nocardia sp. NPDC004722 | reverse complement strand
ATCCTTCTCCCGGAACAGGGGTTTGATGTGCGCCGCGAAGCCCACGGCCTCCTCGGGTCCCGGCAGATCCGGTTGCGAGGGTTCGGCGGCCGGTTGCGCGGTCGCGGCGGGCGGACCGAGTGGTCCCCAATCCCATTCCGGCGCGGCGCCTTCGGCGGTCGCGGCCCATTCCACGAAAGCGGCCAAGGCGGAGCGGAATTCGGGTTCCTGCGGCAGCCCGCTCTCGCGTGCCGCCCGCAGGCACAGCTGTGCCCAGCGCTCCTGCTGCTCGGCGGTGAGGGCGGGGCGTTGCGGGGATTCCGTGTCCAGACCGGGTGCGCCGAAGGCCACCGCCATCCACTCGGCTTCGCACCCTGCGCGATCGGCGTCGACGTCACCGAAAACCGCAGCCAGCATGGGATCGTCGGGAATCAGCTTGTCGTAGAGCAGCGCGGTCATCCGGCGCAGCGCGGGATAGCCGCCCGCCCACTCGAACAGCGTCGGCACCTGCCCGGGCGCGAGGACCGGGTGCTGGAAGCCGACATACCAGTGCATTCCACTGCAGAACGGCTTGTTGCGGGATTGTCCGCAGCGGCACAGCGCGTAATGCTCGGTGGACGCGCCCTGGGCGCGTTCGAGGCCGCCGCCGTCGGGTCCGGTGAGCGCGATCGAACCGCGAATGCGATACGGCCCGTCCTTGGTCACCTCGATTTCCGGGGCGCGGGCGCCACCCCAGTCGGTCAGCTCGCGCGCCTCGATGCCGTCGAAGGCCATGCCCAGCGCCCCGGAGGGGCAGGCGCGCACGGCGCGCACGATCTCGTCCATGCGGCCGCCGTTGGGTGCGACGAAAGGCTCGGTGCCGGTGCGGAATACGGTGGACAGCCGGTCGGTGCAGAGCCCGGAGTGCTGGCAGATCCCGCGATTGTCGAAGACCGTGACTTGTTCGCCCTCGTAGGCGTCGCGCCGATCCGCCACTCGCGCCGGGTCTTTGGCGTCATTGAACCCGATGCGCGCGTGGCTGCCGTCGCAGAGCGGCTTCGACGCCGAGGCACCGCATCGGCACAGCGCGACCGTGGGTCCGGCCTCCAGCGGCAGCCCGAGGTGGTCGACGATCGCCGCGTTCGTCACCAGGTACGGTCCGTTCTTCGCGGGACGGATCG
>NZ_JBSGBY010001103.1:0-1154 GCF_053601505.1 Nocardia sp. NPDC004722 | reverse complement strand
GATCAGGTGCTCGCGGCACTGCTCGGCGTCACCGACGACCTCGGACAGGTCTCCGGCATTCTCATCGCCGCAGACCTGACCCCGGCTCAGGCCGCCACCCTGGATCCCTTGCTGGTTCAGGGAGTCGTTCTCGCGCAAGGCAGTTCGACCTCTCACAGCATGATCCTGACGCGTTCGCAGGGCATTCCGGCCATCGTGGGCGCCGGTCCGGAAATCCTCGCGGTACCCGAGGGCACGGTGGTCGCGTTCAACGGCGCGACCGGGCGGCTGCTGGTGGACCCCGACCCCGACTCCCGGGCCGAATTCGATCGTGCCGCCCGCCAGCAGTCACGACAGCGGGCGGCCGCCGCGGCCGCCGCCGCACAACCGGCCCGCACCATTGACGGGAAGCTCATTCACATCGCCGCCAATATCGGTGAGGTGGCCGATGCCGGTGCGGCCGTGCGCGGCGGTGCGGACATGGCGGGACTGGTCCGCACCGAATTCCTTTTCATGGCACGCGATCACGCGCCCTCGATCGACGAACAGGAGCGCACCTACCGGGCGATCGCCGAAGCCTTCGACGGCCGCCGCATCGTATTGCGCACCCTCGACGTCGGTGGCGACAAGCCCCTCCCGTACATCGCGCAGCCGCCGGAAGCGAACCCGTTCCTGGGGGTGCGCGGCATCCGCCTCGCCCTCGCCCGCCCGCAGCTGCTGCGTGATCAGCTGACGGCCATCTGCCGGGTTGCCGCCGATCACACGGTGAGCGTGATGTTCCCGATGGTCACCCAGCTCAGCGAGCTGCTGGCGGCCCGGCAGATCCTGGACGAGGTCGCATTGCCAAGCGCCACACCGGAAGTCGGCATCATGGTGGAGGTTCCGGCCACCGCCGCCAAGACCGCCGCCTTCGCGCCGCACGTCGACTTCTTCAGCATCGGCACCAACGATCTCGTGCAATACGCGCTGGCGGCGGAGCGCGGGAACAATGCCGTCGCGGCCCTAGCCGATGCCCTGGACCCGGGCGTGCTGCGCCTCGTGGACATGGTGTGCCGCGATGCGGGCAGCGCGCGCGTCGCGGTCTGCGGCGAGGCCGCCGCCGACCCCACGGTGATCCCGCTGCTGCTCGGCCTCGGCGTCGACGAGCTCAGCGTGGCACCGCCGGTGATCCCGCT
>NZ_JBSGBY010001102.1:0-1163 GCF_053601505.1 Nocardia sp. NPDC004722 | reverse complement strand
CCTCGGCCGCGGCGGCCTCCCGCATCTGGTCGATGATGCGATCGGCGTCGGCGCGAGCCTCCTCGCGCATGCTCGAGGAAGGCCACTGCCTCACCTGCCAAGCCGTACCGACCTCCGACAACGAAATCGACGCCTGAAAGGCGATAGCGCCCTGTCGTACTCAGCTCGTTGGGGCTTCGATTCCCGTGTCGGTCACCAGGGCGTGGCGGGGACCGGGCGCGCGCAGAACGAGGCGCGGCAGAACGTGGGAGGGCGCGTCGAGTTCGCGAAGCAGTTGCCGCAGGAAGTCCTCGAGGCTGTCGTAGCGCCTGAGGATGTCGACCAATACCCGTAGCGCGCCACCGTATGTCGGGTCAGCGGTAGTCATTGGTCTCCCTCCGAGGCTCGTGCGATCACGGTAGGGCGCGGTGGATACGCGGCCGGGGAGGCCCGCGGCCACCTTCATGCGATTTTCGGCCAGCGCGGGCCGGGTCTTCGTGTCCGAGTCGATCCACCCGCATCCGACGGTTGGTAGCTCTAGAATTGCTGGATTCGTGGCCCGGACCGAAACAAGGGGGAGCATCCGCGGTATGCCCGACGACCCATGGTGTGTGCGTTCGATTCACAGCGTCTCGGCGCTGGCCGGGTTCGCCCGGGACCGATCCTTGAGTGCCGCCGCGGTTTTGACCGGAACGGGACTACGCGAGCAGGACCTGGAAGACCCCGGCCTCGAGATCGACCTCACGCAGGAGTTCCAGGTCGTCGCCAATATCCTCGACGCGATCGGCGACGAGCCGGGTTTCGGCCTGCTGGCGGGGTTCTCGGTGCGACTGCCGATGCTGGGCAGCCTGGGCCTGGCGATGGCCAGTTGCGCGACCGTGCGGGACATGGCCGAACTGTGGGTGCGCTACTCCGCGCTGTCGTTCGCCTACACCCGCTTCGGGATGGACGAGGCCGAGGCGGCGGTGCTGATGACTCTCGACGCGGCGACCGCACCCGAACCGCTGCGCCGCTTCGCCGTCGAACGGGATCTCGCGGCCGTGCGCACCATTCAGCGCGATCTGCTGAGCTGGGACATTCCCGTGCGACGGGTCGAGCTCACGTTTCCCTACGCCCCGGTGTACGAGGCGGCTCGTAGTTTGGACAGCCTTGCCGCTGCCCGTCGTAGTATGCAGCACTTCGTC
>NZ_JBSGBY010001101.1:0-1163 GCF_053601505.1 Nocardia sp. NPDC004722 | reverse complement strand
GGGTGCGGGATACGCCGGTGATGTAGAAGCTGGCGTTGGCGTGCTCAAGGACGCTCCAATGCTTCTGCCGCAGAATGTTTTTCAGGTATCCGGCGCTGGTGTCGGCGGCCCTGCTGCGCGGGCTGCGTGCCGAGGGCCTGGACCTGCTGCGCTGGGACGACGACGCCCGCTCGCTGCGGCAGCGGCTGGACTTCCTGCACCGCGCGGTCGGCGACCTCTGGCCCGCCGTCGACGACGACACCCTGCTCGCCACGGCCGAAACCTGGCTCGGCCCAGAGCTTTCCACCGCCCGTCGCCGCACCGATCTCCAGCGCGTCGCCGCCGGCACCGCCCTACGCCGCCTGCTGCCCTGGCCCGAGGCCGCCCGCCTCGACGAGCTCGCCCCCGAACGCCTGGAAGTCCCCTCCGGCAGCCACATCCGCCTCGACTACTCCGCCGACCCACCCGTCCTCGCGGTCAAGGTCCAGGAGATCTTCGGCTGGATCGACCCACCCCGCCTGGCAGGCGGCCGCGTGGGGATCCTCCTGCACCTCCTCTCCCCAGCCCAGCGCCCGGTAGCCGTCACCGCCGACCTCCCCTCCTTCTGGCGCACCGGCTGGCCCCAAGTCCGCGCCGACCTCCGCGGCCGCTACCCCAAACACGCCTGGCCCGAGGACCCCACCACCGTCACCGCCCACCGAGGCACCGCCCGCAACGCCCACCGCCCCACCTGAACCCGGCCCACAGCTGACGCATTTGGGTCAGCGGCGCGGATTGGTGAACGGGGACTCGGCGGAATAGTCAGGGCCTGGTGGATGCTGGACTGCGGTGCGTCCGGAGTGCGGGCGCTGATTGTGTGTTAACCGCCGGTGAGCCGGTGGAGAGGGAGTGTGCGGCATGCGGGCGATTCGATTCGACGAATTCGGCGGGCCGGAGGTCTTGCGGTCGGTGGAGGTGGCGGTGCCGGAACCCGGTGCGGGGCAGGTGTCCATCGATGTGGCGTATGTGGGATTGAACTTCGCGGATCTGCAGGCGCGGGCCGTCGGGTATCGGGTGCCGGCGTTGCCGTTCGTGCCGGGGCTGGAGCTGTCGGCGACTTTTTCCAGGCTGGTCCTGGCGTACCCGTCCCGCAGGAACATCTCGCGTGCGGTGGCGAGCAGGTCCGCGCGGGTGCGGGCCTGGCT
>NZ_JBSGBY010001100.1:0-1177 GCF_053601505.1 Nocardia sp. NPDC004722 | reverse complement strand
GCAGTGCTTACATAATGTGGACAGCGCTAACATAGAGGGCTGATGTAAGCGCTGTCAACACTTGTTATGTTGAAGACATGCCGAGCCCGAGCACGTACCACCACGGCGATCTGCCCGCCACGCTGCTGCGCGCGGCCATCGAGCTGCTGGAAGCCGACGGCGCGGCCGGGCTCTCGCTGCGGGCCGTCGCACGCCACGCCGGGGTCTCGACCGCCGCGCCCTACCGGCACTACGCCGACCGTGAGGCGCTGCTGTCGGCGGTCGCGGCCGTCGGCTACCGCGAACTCGCCGCACAACTGATGGCCGCGCACCCCTTCCCCGGCAGCCTCGACGATCTCGCCACCATCGCGATCGCCTACATCCGCTTCGCCCTCGACCGGCCCGCCCTGTTCCGCGTCATGTTCGCCGAACCCTGCAACCCGGCCGACCCCGACCGCGTCGCCGCCACCGAGGCCATCAGCGCCTACGTCAAAACCATTGTCCAGCAGTCATTCCCGGCCGTGGACCCGGACAACCTCGCCACCGCCGTCTGGGCGCTGGTCCACGGGCTGGCCTTCCTCCACATGGACGGCAAACTCGACAGCTCCTCCCCCGAGGTCGTCGCCGCCCAGACCCGCGCCGCCATCCACGCCCTCATCGCAGCGGCCGGAAGCGTCCGCGAACCCTGACCCCGCCTGGCATGCATTGCGGCACAAGCCCTCTCGAGGCCGATGGCCTGGTAACGGTCGGCCCTCTGGTCAGTTGGCGAGGTGGGCGATGATGGTGGCGGCGGCTTTGGTGCCGGTGGCCGCACAGGCGGGGACGCCGACGCCGTCGAGGTAGGCACCGGCCAGGGCCAAGCCGGGGAGATCGGCTGTGGCGGAGCGCAAGTCGGCGAGGCGGGCGGTGTGACCCGGGAGGTATTGGGGCAGGCCGCCGGGCCAGCGTTGCACCACCGCGTCGATCGGGCGGATTTCGAGGCCGGTGACAGCGGACAGGTCCTCGACGGCGGCCGCGATCAGGTCCGGGTCGGACCAGGACAGCGGAGTGTCGTCACCGAAGCGGCCGAAGGAGGCGCGGACGAGCGCGACATCGCGGGCCGCGAGGTGCGGCCACTTGCGACTCGAGAGCGTGAACGCCTTGGCGCGCAACGGTTCGCCGGTGGCGACCAGGATGCCGGAGTTGTCGGGCAAGGCGG
>NZ_JBSGBY010001099.1:0-1180 GCF_053601505.1 Nocardia sp. NPDC004722 | reverse complement strand
GCCCGGGCCATCGCGGTCTGGGCGGCGCTGAGCGCGGCGGGCACACCGTCGAGCGCGGTCTGAGCACCGGCGAGGACGTGCTGCGCATCGCCGAGAGCGCCCTGCGCACTGCCGAGCGTGCCCTGGGCTCCCGACACTATGCCGTGCACTCCGTCGAGCGCGGGGGAGAGGACGCCGGCGGTCGCGGCATCGCTGCCCGGAACCCCGCCGCCACCCGGCACGCCACCGCCCAGCGGGGCGCCGGTCTGCTCGAATTCCTTGCGGGACAACGCGAATTCCGGCGGCTCGAACGGCGCCACATCGGCGGGCAGGCCGCCCAGCACCAGGTCCGGAAGTGAGCCGGGGGAGAGGAGGGGCATGCTGTCTGCTCCCGTCGTGGGGATGACCGGACCGGTGGCGGGGTGGAGGCCGATGACACCCGAATCGCCCAGCACTCCCGAATCGCCGCGGACTCCGGAACCGATCGGGCTCATACCTGCTCGCCGATCTGTCCCGCGACATTGTTCAGACCCCCGGCGAACTCGGAGTCGGTGGCGTCGTAGGTGGCCGCGGAGCCGAAGGCGGCCTGGCCGAGCTTGCCGAAGCGGGCGGAGAGGGCGTTGATGTCGCGATCGTGCAGGAGTTCGGCGACCGCGAAGCTGGCCAGGAAGTCCGCGCCGATGAGTCCGAAGACCGGGGTCATGGCCGCGACATGCGAGACGGTGTCGAGGCCGCCCTGCGCGGCGATGTCGGCGGCGACGCCGTCATTGGTCGTGGCGAACGCGCGAACCGCACCGGTGTCGACCGAGAGATCGGCCATGTCAATGCCCCCCAATCGTCGTGAACATGCGGAGCCGAATATAACCCATCGATCGTCCAGCCGGGCGTGGTGCCGGTCGCATCGCCGCACTTCGCACCCCCTGTCCGGATCGGAATGTGACCGTGGTTGCAAATTAGAACAAGTTCTATATTCTCGTCATCATGAAGGTCGCAGTCACCGGCGCTGCCGGGTTCCTTGGCACCAATTTGCTTCGCCTGCTTACGGATCGCGGTCACGAGGTGACTGCCATCGACCGCGTCGCCGGTGCCACTCAGCCCGGCGTCACGTGGGTCAACGGCGATGTCCTCGATCCGGCGTCCATGCGCTCCGCCCTAGACGGGGCCGAGGTGGTCTACCACCTCGTGGCGCTCATCACCCTCG
>NZ_JBSGBY010001098.1:0-1190 GCF_053601505.1 Nocardia sp. NPDC004722 | reverse complement strand
TTCTCGGGCAGGTCTCCGACGCGGAGAAGGCGTCGGCCATGCGCAGCGCCGACGTGTACGTCGCCCCGAATCTGGGCGGCGAGAGCTTCGGCATCGTGCTGGTGGAGGCGATGGCCGCCGGCACCGCGGTGGTGGCCAGCGATCTGGACGCCTTCCGGCGGGTGCTGCGCGACGGCACCGCCGGGCAGCTGGTGCCCGTCGGCGACTCCGACGGGCTGGCCGAGGCGATCTCCAGCATGCTCACCGACGACGCGCGGCGCGAGGAGTACATCCGCACCGCCAATCAGGTGGTCGGCGAATACGATTGGCCGGTGGTGGCCGAGCAGATCCTGCGGGTCTACGAGACCGTCACCGTCGGCGACATGCGGGTGCGGACCGCCGGATGATCACCTTCTCCGCGACGACCATCCTGGTCCTCGCCCTCATCGCGGCGCTGATCATCACCGCCGCCGTCTGGGCCTACAGCACCGCCAACCGACTCGACCGCCTGCACGTGCGCACCGACCAGGCGCGGCACGCGCTGGACGCGGCGCTGGCGCGACGGGCGCTCGTCGGCCGCTCGATCGCCACCACCCTGGCCGGGTTGTACGACCCTGCGCTCGTCGAGCAGGCGCGGCGGTTGACCGCACTGGCCGACCGCGCCGAACGCTCCAACTGGCGCGACCGCGAAACCGTCGAAAACCAGCTCGCCGCGGCATTGTCCGCCGTCGACATCGCCCTGCTGCCCCCGCAGCTGGTGGCCGAGCTGGCCGATGCCGAGGCGCGGGTCCTGATCGCGCGCCGCTTCCACAACGACGCCGTCCGCGACACCCTCGCGCTGCGCACCCGCCGCCTGGTGCGCTGGGTGCACCTGGCCGGTACCGCGCCGCTGCCGACCTACTTCGAGATCTCCGAGCGCGTGACGGCCGCGGCCTCAACGGGTTTGGACGTCGACACCGTCCGCACGTCGGCGCGCGTCATCCTCGTCGACGAGAACGACCGCGTCCTGCTGCTGCAAGGCGTCGACCCGAAGGTCCCCGACGTGCCCTTCTGGTTCACCGTCGGCGGCGGCGTCAACCCGGGAGAAACCCTGCGCGAGGCCGCGATCCGCGAACTCTACGAGGAGACCGGCTACGCCGCCGACTCCTCGGCGCTGCGCGGCCCCCTGTGGCGTCGCGTCGCCGTGTTCCCCTTCAACGGCGAACTCATCC
>NZ_JBSGBY010001097.1:0-1195 GCF_053601505.1 Nocardia sp. NPDC004722 | reverse complement strand
GGCGGTCGCGTTGGCGCGGGTCTGCTGCCAGGCGGCGGCGAAGTCGCCCGGATCGCGGACCACGCGCATGCCGCGGCCGCCGCCACCGGCCACGGCCTTGAGGATCACCGGATAGCCGATGTCCCCGGCCAGGTCCCGGGCCTCGTCGACGGTGTCGATCGGGTCGCGGCTGCCGGGCAGCAGCGGCAGGCCCGCGTCCGCCATCAGGGCGCGGGCGGTGGACTTGTCGCCCAGCCGGGCCATCACCGCGGCCGGCGCGCCGACGAACACCAGGCCCTCGGCCTCGCAGACCTCGGCGAAATCCGGGTTCTCCGACAGGAATCCGTAGCCGGGGTGGATCGCGTCGGCGCCGGTGGCACGGGCAGCCTCGATGATCGCGGGCACGTACAGATAGCTGCGCTTGGCCGGGCCGGGACCGATCTGCACCGACTCGTCGGCCATCCGCACCGCGAGCGAATCCCGGTCGACAGCCGAATGCACTGCCACGGTGGCGATTCCGAGCTCAGCGCAGGTGCGGATGATCCGCACCGCGATCTCGCCCCGATTGGCCACCAACAGCTTGCGGATGGGTCGGGTCGGGCTCACCGCAGCACCTCGAAGACGATCAGCGCCTGGCCGTGTTCCACGGATTCGCCGTCCGCGATTCGGAATTCGGCCACGACGCCCTCACGATCCGCGATCACCGGGATCATCAGCTTCATGGCCTCGACGATCGCGACCTGCTGACCGGCGCGCACCGGGTCACCCTCGGTGACGAAGGGGGCGGCGCCCGGTTCGGGCGAGCGGTAGAAGACGCCGACGGTCTCGGCGTGCAGGGTGAAAGTCGCAGTCTCCGAGGCATTTTCCGGCTGTCGGGAGGCCCCATTTGCTGCCGGTGCAGCTGCGGTAGCGACCGGGGTTTGGGCGGCCCCGGCCGCCTGAGCCGTCCCGACAGGCTGAGCCGACCCGTCGCCGGTGCGGCCGCCGTCCCAGCTGACGTGCAGGACCACCGGCCCGTTGGCCACCATCACCGTGGTCGGGGCGGGCACGATGCCCGCACGCACGGCCAAGGTGTGCCGGGCCAGCACCTCGAGACTGTGGTCGGCCTCGGCGGCGCTCACCGCGCCGGACGCGGTGGTCTCGGGCCGGATGAGCGTGCTGCCGTTGTCGGTCATCGGTTCTCCTGCAGATCGTTTCGGGCGACGCCGAAGGCTCG
>NZ_JBSGBY010001096.1:0-1196 GCF_053601505.1 Nocardia sp. NPDC004722 | reverse complement strand
GCCAGGTCGTTCGGGCGGGCCGAGCCGCTGCCGCGTTCCTTCACGTAGACCGCGGTCGGCCGGGTCTCGTCGACGGTGACACTCGAGGTGTCCACGCCGCGTTCGGTGAGGTGGCGCACCAGATAGCGCCCGAATCCGTCGTCGCCGACCCGTGACAGCCAGCCGGTCGGCACGCCCAGCTGGCTCAGCACGCAGGCGACATTCGCTTCCGCGCCGCCCGCGCCGCGCTCGAACGCGGGGGAGTCCTCGAGCGGCCCGGGCGCCGCGATGAGCACCGCGAGGCCCTCGCCGACGGTGACAGCCCGGGTGGTCGGCTGGATCACACCAATCTCCTTCGAATGGTTGCGGCTTTCGGACATTACGTGCAGACTAACCACCAGAAACACGATGTGCAACAAGCGTTGCAAATTACGCAATGGCTTGGAGCTATGACCGGAAGGAGCGTCGTGGCCGCCGACAACGTCGTCGCAGCCCCCAGTGAGGTCACCGGATTGCCGGGGACCCTCGCGGACAATGGCCGGGCCGTTCAGGATCTGATCCTGGGCCCGCAGCACAAATCGCTGCCGCCCGCCGCCTGGGGACTGACCGTGCGTGACTATCTGGCCACCACCCCGCACCTGGACGACCTGCAGACCCCGGTCCTGACCATCGACCGGTCCGCGCTGGACGCGAACCGCGCGGTCATGGCCGACTGGGCCCGCGCCGCCGGCGTGCGGCTGGCACCCCACGGCAAGACCTCCATGTCCCCGCAGCTGTGGCACGAGCAGCTGGAAGCCGGGTCCTGGGGCATCACCCTCGCCACCGGCTGGCAGGTCCAGATCGGCCGCTCCCTCGGCCTGAACCGCATCATGCTGGCGAACGCGCTGCTGGATCCCGTCGGATTGCGCTGGGCCGCAGCCGAAATCGCCGCCGACCCGAACTTCGAGCTCTACAGCTGGGTCGACGGCGTCGCCTCGGTCCGCGAGATGGAACGCCACCTCGAGTCCGCGCCCGACGGTGTGAAGCTGAACGTCATCGTGGAACTCGGTGGCCCGCACGGCCGCACCGGCGCGCGTGGCCTCGCCGCCGCCCACGAGGTCGCCGACGCGGTCGACAAGTCCCCGCGCCTCCGCCTCGCCGGAGTCGGCGGCTACGAGGGCGCACTCGCCCACGATCGCACGCCGGCAGGACTCGCCGCCGTCCGGCACTACCTCGAC
>NZ_JBSGBY010001095.1:0-1200 GCF_053601505.1 Nocardia sp. NPDC004722 | reverse complement strand
CGGCGAGGGTCGCGCTCAGGCCGTATCCCTGCTGGCTGGTGCTGCCCGGCGGCTTGTCACCGCTCTGTTCCTTGGCCTGGTAGTGCTCGCTGAGCTGACGGATGGCCAGGATCTGCGCGTCCGGCGCGACACCGACCAACCCGTCGTCGGGGCTGGGTTTGGCGGCGATGATGCCCGCGACCACGGTTCCGTGCCCGTCGCAATCCTCGGTGCCGTCACTGGTGGAGACGTAGTCACCACCGGGCTGCACATCGATGCGCGGATTCCGGCTGACGCCGGTGTCGATGACCGCGATCGTCTGGCCCGCACCGCGATTCGTGGGGCCCGGGTTGGCCTGCCAGGCAGCGGGCAGATCGAGCACCTTCTGCGAGACCGGCTCGTCACGCGGGACGCCGCCCGGCCGGAGGTAGAACTCGCTGCCGCACTCGACCTTCAACTCGGTGACCGAGAGCGGTGCGGGCTTGTCCGCCTGGCCCAACGTGTCGCCGGGTACCGAATCCGCGGGTGACGGCGGCGTGACGGCGGTGGCCGTCTGTCCGGCCCCGGCCGTGGTCTGCGGTCCCAGCAGCGCACCGCCGAGAACCGCCGCCGCACACAGTATTCGCGCCCAGTTTCCAGGACGCCGGCTCATATGTTCCGAGCCGTCGAGTAGACGTCCATCATCCACAGCACCAACGGGACGATCGACACGATCAAGCCGTATTCGAAGATCTCGTTGAAGCGTCGCTGGATCGGGGTGACCTCGACGTGCGGGCCGATGATGCCGAATCCGATGGCCCCCACCGCGAATGCCAGCAGCAGGCCCGCCGAGACCAGCAGCATGCCGTCGTCGTTCAACGCGAGCAACACCGCCAAGCCGATGAAAGTGACGCAGCCGCTGGCGATCAGCGTGGCCGCCTGGGTTAGGTCGGCGAACGAACGACCGCGCAGGCACAGGATGATCGAGATGACGACCGCCAGCGTGATGCCCTGCCAGCGCGCGGAGCCCAGCGGATCGGCCGAGCCGAGCGCACCGGCGACCGCGCCGATCGCGCTGCCGACCACGATGCCGGTCTGGAACTGATTGGCCGTGCGGGCGCGCTGCCCGAGACCGTGCGCGGACGGCAGCACGGTCGCGCCGATCGCGCCGATGCCCTCGATGGTGGGCCGGGGTTCGTGCCCGCACCCGGGTCACGGCGTCGCCGATATCGCGGACCCGGC
>NZ_JBSGBY010001094.1:0-1218 GCF_053601505.1 Nocardia sp. NPDC004722 | reverse complement strand
GCCGCCGCCCTCCTGGCCGAGACCGGACAGCACCGCCAGCGGCACGTCCAGCCAGGGTGTGCGAATACCGCCCTCCGCGTTGCCGTGTCGGTCCAGCACCAGGTCCCCGGCATTCGTGGTGATCCGCTCGGCGTGTGCCGGAGCGGGTCCGCCGGCGGCCCATTCGGACAGTGCCGCGATGGCTCGCTGTACGACGTAATGGTGTTGGGGGCCGGAGTTGATCGGCTCGGGGAAGTCGACGCCGAGGGGATTGCGTCGCGGGGCCATCAGCTCGGCGAGTTCCGCAGGCGTCAGGGTGCCCGAGTCGGTGAAAGATGCTCCGACGGTGTAGGAGTCGGCGTGGGCGGCGCCGGGCAACTCCCAGAGTCGGAAACGGTCGGAGTCGGGCTGACGGGAATCGATCGAGCGCATGAGGCCGACCACGTCGGTCTCGGTCTGGAGCGTGAGGACCGGTGCGGTCGTGTCCGCGCGCACGCGGGTACTGCCGTCGAGTTCGTCGATTCCGTCCCAGCCGGTGAGTGTGGCGGGGCGGCCGGGACGGCCGTCGATGAGGTAGCCGTCGTACGGGGAGCCGTGCGGTGCAACGGCATTCACGAATGTCACGAGGGTCGCTGCGGATTGCGACTGCCCGGCCGCGAGCAGCTGCCGGGTTCCGGTCAGCAGCGTCCTGGCCAGTTCGCCTGCCTGCCGGTAGATGTCGTAGCAATAGGCGTCGCCGGGATGCGAGAGCTCCGCGTACCGCACCGGACCCGTTTCCTTCAGCGGCGGCAGCACGATCGTGTTCCAACTGCCGTCCTCCGCGGCCGCCGCCGCCATCACGCCGCCGCCGTGGATCGGCGCGTACTGCGCCGACACCCCGACCCAGGCCATCCTCTCCCGGATCAAATGCCGATGTGCCAGTAGCCAAATCGGCGGCGCGTCAGCCCCTGAGGACGCGTTGAGCCATTCGACGACAGCCGTTCCGGAATAGCCCTCGACCGGGCGATACACCACAACCCTGGTCGTGAACGGCGCCTGCCCGTCCGGCTCGGACGCCCACTCCCCGTCATCGGCGGCCGCCCCGATCAGCCGATAGGACACGGCATTTCCGGACAGGAAGTACTCCTCGGCGACGTACCCGACATCGGCCAGCGAAAAGAACGTCGAGATCAGGTTGATCGCCCCGCCGACCGGACCACTATGCCCCATCCCGAAACCCTAACAATCGCTTGGTTGTTC
>NZ_JBSGBY010001093.1:0-1228 GCF_053601505.1 Nocardia sp. NPDC004722 | reverse complement strand
GCCCGCGCTCTTCGATCACGGCAAGCTGCCCGCGCTGGCGACCGGTGACCCGTCCGCGCCGGGCCACCCGGTCACGCTGGCGAATCAGCCCGCGACCCCGGCGCCCGTGCCGACGCCCGCACCGCACGTGAGCACCCCGGCCAAGATCGATCCCGCGCCGGTGCTGACCCCGCTGCCCACGCTGCCGACCGCCAAGATCCCGCCCATCGACCCGGATGTCACCAAGCCGGGCGGCGGCGCTCCCGTGGCCACGCCCGCGCCCTCGGTGCCGACGACCAAGCTGCCGGATCCCGACGCCACCAAGCCGGGCGGCGATACGCCGACCGTGCCGACCGAGGTCCCGGTGCCGACGCATCAGCCGACGGCCACCGTCCCGGTGCACCCGACCCCGGACGTGCCGGTGCCGACGGTCGCACCGACCCAGCCGGAGGTGCCGACGCATCAGCCGACCGTGTCGGTCGCGCCCGCGCCGACCGCCGCACCGGTCCCGACCATCCAGCCGCCGATCACCACGCCGCCGCACGTCGATGTGCAGCCGGTGAAACCCATTGCGGACCATTACGATTCGGGCGACCACCTGCTGGGCTACCACGACACCGGGCTGCTGACGCACGACGGCGCGCTGTTCACGCCGCTGCTGCCGGACGCCGCCGTCGATGCCCACGCGCCGGTGGTGGGTCCGGGTGACCATCACATGCTGCTGCTGTGAGCCGCGCCGATCGTCAAGTCGCGGTGAAGAATCCCGATGCGCTGGGTCCGCTGGTCGAGTTGGTCGACCGGCTGCTCGAGCTGACCCACGCCTCCGGCCGGATGGACCTGTCGAGCCGGCTCGGCATCGCCCGGGCCCGGCTGTCGGATCCGCGGGTGCGGCTGGTCGTGGTGGGCGAGTCCGGCAGCGGTATGAGCACACTGGTCAACAGTCTGGTCGGGGCGCAGGTGAGCGCCACCGACGGGCAGCCCAGCGTGCCGGTGATCGCCGAGTACGGGCAGCAGTCCGCCGCCACCCTGGTGACCATGGGTCCCGGCGGCAGCGCGCAGCGCACCCCGGTGGATCCGCGTGCGGCGCTGGCGGAGCTGGCCTCCGGCGAGGTGATCCGTGCCGAATTCACCCAGCCCAGCCCGCTGCTGGCCGAGGGCTTCGTGGTGCTGGACGCGCCCGGTTCGCCCGGCGAGACACCGGCCACCTGGTCGCTCATCGCCGCCGCGGACGCGGTGCTCTACGTCGCGG
>NZ_JBSGBY010001092.1:0-1231 GCF_053601505.1 Nocardia sp. NPDC004722 | reverse complement strand
AACTCGGCGAGCCGGGCGAACGCCGCGCTCGCGAGGCCCGCGTCCACCGCCTCGACCCGGTCGGGATGGACCAGCGCCGCGAGGCGGTGATACCGCCGACGTGCCGCCGTGCGGGTCGTGGAATCTGTTGCGGCGGAACCGAAGAGATCTTCCGGCCGCTGTGCCGCCTGGATGGTCTCCGCGGTCTCTCGCGCTGTCGTCATGCGTTTTAGGCTAGACGACTAAAACTGGCGACGCCAGGGGTTTGGCGAATCTTTTTGTAGAATCGACAAAAAGCTGTGATGGATGCCGGGTGGCGGGCGGGCGACCCTGTGGAAGTGACATTTTCGGCCAGTCCGGGAGTGAAGATGGCAGGCCGGCTCTAATCCGTCCGCGATCCCGGGCCTAGGGTGAGAGAAAGTATGTCGTTGACTCTCATCGAGGAGATCATGATGGTTGCCGCCGACCCGGCGACGGATGCCGCCGCGCGCCTGCGCACGCTGATCGCCGAAGCGGCCACGGCCGCCGACGCCTGGGACCTGTTCGACGCGCTGCCGACGGTCCGCGTGGAGGAGATCACCACCGGCCGCTGGCGTGGCGCGGAAGTCGGCACCGGGCATCCCTGGGACGGCATGCTGGCCGAAACCGGCTGGTACGGCAAGCAGTTCGACAGCGCCGACAGCGTGCAGCCGCTACTGTTCTCCGGCCCCGACGGCGAGGTGTTCGCCGTCGATCCGCGCCGGGTGCCGCTGTTCCTGGCCGGAAAGGTGCCGGTGACCGCGCTGCGCCCGGTGCGCCGCTCGCTCGGGGTGCTGCGGCCGGTCCTGCGGACCACGACCCCGCGCGCCCGGCTGCGGAATCTGGAGTTCCGGGGAAAATCCAGTGCCGCAATGATCTACGACCACCTGCCGATCATCGACATCTTCCGGCGTGTCGACGAGAACACGCTGCTGGGCGTGATGGATCTGCGGGGACAGTCCGAGCCGTACTTCTTCGTCCTCTACCGCGACCGGTAGCCGCTCGGGCGAAGCGTCTGTCCCCGAGCCGAATTCGGCCTACCATCGAAGGTGACGGTAGTAGTCATCGGCCGGGGAGGCCCCGATGGAACGCACGACCTGTCTGATCGCCGGTGGGGGACCGGCGGGAATGTTTCTGGGGCTCATGCTGGCACGGGCCGGCATCGAGGTCACCGTGCTCAAGAAACACGGTGACTTTCTGCGCGACTTCCGCGCCGCGACACCCTGATCGACGG
>NZ_JBSGBY010001091.1:781-1235 GCF_053601505.1 Nocardia sp. NPDC004722 | reverse complement strand
GCGGCATCCCATTTCTGGACACGCCACCACCGCTACGGCCCGATCGAATTCCTGCTCCGCACAGCCACCTACGGCCCCGGCCGCAAGGCAGGTTAGGGCTCAGGAATCGAGGCGGGAGAACGGGATTAGTGCCGGGAATGGGGTTTCGAGGAGCAATGCGTCCTCGTGGGTTACGGGTATTCCCGATCAGCTTTCGCAGCGCATCGGGCAGCTCGTCGTACTGCTGGTCCGTAAGCTCCAGCGCCCCTGGGTCGTCGGCCTACACGGGCAGTTTGGTCACTGACAGCCTCTCAGTTGGTGGTGGGGAGGGCTTGGGTTATCAGGAGGGTGACGGCTCGGTGGATTCGGGGGGTGTCGGCGGTGATCCACCAGTCTTGGATCAGGCCGCGCATGCCGGAGATGAGGAGGGTGGCGGAGGCTTCGGGGTCGGGGAGGGTGGGGTCTATTCGGGTGA
>NZ_JBSGBY010001091.1:0-771 GCF_053601505.1 Nocardia sp. NPDC004722 | reverse complement strand
CCGGGGCCCGTGGCCCCTGCTTTAAAAAATTATCCGGTTTGATTTTCTCAAAAACACTCCCGGGTGTGGGGGGGGGGGTTGGTTTGGGGGTGGGGGTGGGGGGGGTCTATTCGGGTGAGGGAGTTGGTCATTGCGGTGACCAGGAGTTCGATGGCGTCGGTGGCGTAGGACTTGAAGGGGCTGCCGGGGACTGTGGCGGCGCCGAGGACCTGGAGTAGGACGGGGAGGCTGGGGGCGAAACGGCCTTCGGTGTTGATGGCGAAGGAGGCCGAGAGGCGGTCGCGGAGGACTTCGGGGGAGTCGATGCCGGAGAAGAGGGCGGGGATGTCGGGGCGTTGGGTTTCCAAGGCGGCGATCAGCATTGCCTCTTTGGTGCCGAAGTAGTGGATGAGCATGCGGGAGCTGGTGCCCAGGTAGTCGGCCAGGGGGCGTAGGGAGAGTTCGGCCAGGCCGTGGGTGGCGATGTAGGCGATGACGCCCTCGAGGAGTTGGGCGCGGCGGGCGTGGTCGAGTGGGCGGGGCACGGGTTGACTGTAGCGGGTGGTACAGGTATCCATGTCGGCATGAGTGTAGCGATCGGTACAGAAACCCGGGGCGGTGTCGTGGTGACCGCGATGGCGGCCACCACCAGCCTCGGCGCGGACCTGGAGTCCACGTGGGCGCGGCTTTTGGCCGGGGACAGCGGAATCGGGGTCCTGACAGACGATTTCGTCACCGAACACGAGCTGCCGGTACGCATCGGCGGGCGGCTGGTGGCGCAGCCGGGGGAGC
>NZ_JBSGBY010001090.1:0-1236 GCF_053601505.1 Nocardia sp. NPDC004722 | reverse complement strand
GTACCCGGCGTCGCCGAGCAGGGTGACCCGGCCCGAGGACAGCTCCGGCACGTCGATGCGGGCCAGCTGATCGAAGTAGAAGTCGGGCGTGGTGGGGCGGAGGTCACCGCGCCGTGCGTCCGGGCGGCCTCCGGATCGGGTGCGGCGGGCGCGGCGTGAACGGGTGTCCGTCCCGGCGCTGTGATCAGCCAGGATGCCGTGCGTGCGAGGGCGACCCGGACATCGCGGCCGCGGCCGTCCGCGCGCCGGGCGCACAGCGCGTCCAGCACCCCGGCGGCGAGCAGGTAGCCGCTGGCATGGTCGAGGGCCTGCGCGGGCAGCACGCCCACCGCCGCCCCGCCGGGCGAATTACCGGTTGCGCCTTCGATGAGCGAAATTCCCGAGGCGGCCTGCACGATGCTGTCGAAACCGCGTCGATCACCCCACGGTCCGGTTTCGCCCCACGCCGAAACTCGGCCCCGCACAATTCCCGGCCGCAATTCCGCGGCCCGCACTCCGAGGTGTTCCAATCTGCCCGGTCGGTAACCGGAGATGATTATGTCTGCATTGCTGATCAATTCGCGGAAAACAGGAAGATCGGTACGCAAATCGACTACAGTGGACCGCTTCCCCTGGCAGGTGTCCAGGAACTGCCACTCGATCTCGGGCAGCTGTGGCGGGTCGATCCGCAGCACATCGGCTCCGAGCAGGGCTAACGCGCGGGTCGCCACCGGCCCGGCGATCACCCGCGTCAGATCCAGCACCCGCAGTCCGCGCAGCGGCCGCAGCCGCGTTGCCGCGGTGGGTGATTCGATCGCCCCTTGATCCGCACGCGTCTCGAGGGCGACCAGCGGGCCCGAGGCCGCGGCTGTGCCCTGCGGGCTGTCGGCCCATTCCGCTTCGTCGCGCACCCGCACGGCGATGGCCTCGTGGGCGTGGGCGCGTGCTTCGATGTCCGCGGCGGTGAGTGTGGCGACGCGGCGCGTGAATTCCTCGCGGCCGGCGTCGGCGGGCAACTCGACCGCGGTGAGCAGCCGGGCCCGATGGTGCGGGTAGTTGGCGTGCGTACGCACCCATGCGTCCGCAGCCCTGAAGAATCCCGACAATTCTGCGAAGCCTTGCGGCCGTGCGCCGTCGAGCAGGAACAGCCGCTCGCTGGAGAAGGCCGCCGTCACCCGCGCGGGATCGACGGCCATGCGCAGCGGCTCCAGGCCGAGGCTGATCCGCCAGCGGTCGGCGGCCATGGCGAACGCGGTC
>NZ_JBSGBY010001089.1:0-1242 GCF_053601505.1 Nocardia sp. NPDC004722 | reverse complement strand
CCCCGGACGCCCCGGCCAGCCGGGCGGAGACGAAACCGTCCCCGAGATCGATTCCGGCACCGGCGATCACGCGTCGATCTGGTCGATCACCGCCGCTGCCCGGCGGGCCACCACCCGACCGGCCGGGGTGAGTTCCACCCCGTCGTGGCGGCGCTGCAGCAGCGGGGTTCCGGCGGCCCGCTCCAGGGTCGCGATCTGCCGGGACACCGCGGACTGGGTATAGCCGAGCGCCGTGGCCGCCGCGGTGAGCGTGCCGCGTTCGGCCACTTCACGGAACACGCGCAGGGCGGTCAGCGACGCATCACTGAAGGTCATGACATTTACGCATACCAGACGTGCACAAATCTCGCTGCCCTCATGACTGTCCGGCTCCTAGCGTGAGGGCATGAGCGAAATGAGCAAGGTCGCACTCGTCACCGGCGCCACCCAGGGTCTCGGTCTGGCCCTCGTCGAGGGCCTGGCCCAGCGGCTGGGCCCGGCCGACACCGTCTACCTGACCGGCCGGAACCTCGACCGTGTGCAGGAGGCGGTCGAGGCGATGCCCGCCGGTGGCGCGCGGGTGCGCGGCGAACTCCTCGACGTGGCCGACCCGACGGCCGCCGAACGCCTTGCGGCGCAACTGCGTTCCCGCCACGGCGGCGTCGACATCGTGATCGGCAATGCCGTCATGCGGGTCGGCCCCGACGACGATCCCCGCGCGATCGTCGGAGACTACGTGCAGGTCAACAACTTCGGCACCACCCGCCTGCTGCGCGCCTTCGCCCCGCTGCTGCGCGACGACGCCCGGCTGCTCGTCGTCGCCAGTTCCTTGGGCACGCTGCATCAGCTGGCCCCGGTGCTGCACAACCGTTTCGACGCCCTCGAGTCCCTCGACGAGGTCGACCGCCAGGTGGCGGCCTGGCGCGACGCCGTCGCCGACGGCAGCGCCCGCTCCGGCGCCTGGCCAGGCTTCGTCAATATCCCCTCCAAGATCGCCCAGGTCGCCGCCGTGCGTGCCCTCGCGGCCGAGCGCCGCGACACCGACCTCGCCCGCGGCATCCTGCTGGCGGCCGTCTGCCCCGGCATGATCAACACTCCGACTTCGGCGCTGTGGTGGAACGTCGATGCCGCCCCGACCCCCGCCCAGGCCGCGACCGCGCTGCTCGACCTGGTCCGAGCCCCGCTCGATCCGGCCCACTACGGCCAGCTCGTCCGCTTCGGCAAGGTCCTGCCCTGGTCCCCGAACGACGGTGCGGGCCAACC
>NZ_JBSGBY010001088.1:0-1244 GCF_053601505.1 Nocardia sp. NPDC004722 | reverse complement strand
CGCCCGGCCGTCGCGTCCTACGCCGGTGGGGTGCACGAGTTCTCGATCGATGCCGAACTGCTGACCGGACTCGACCGTTTGGCCCGCGAGCATGGCGCGTCGCTGTTCATGGTCGTGCACGCGGCCTTCGCCGGTCTTCTTGCGCGGCTGTCCAATGGTGAGGACACCGTCATCGGCACCCCGATTGCCGGTCGCGGTGAGCAGGCGATCGACGACGCCATCGGCATGTTCGTCAATACTCTGGTGCTGCGCACGGCTGTCGACTCGGGCGAGAAGTTCACCGAGCTGCTGGCCCGCACCAAGGACACCGACCTGGCTGCCTTCGGTCATGCCGATCTGCCGTTCGAGCGTCTGGTGGAGATCCTCAACCCGGCCCGCTCGCAGGCACGGCACCCGCTGTTCCAGGTGATGCTGTCGTTCCAGAACACCGGCACCGCCAGCTTCGCGCTGCCGAACCTGGACGTGGCGGGCGTGCCGTTGGACGTGGTCACCGCCAAGTTCGACCTGCAACTGAACCTGTCCGAGGGGGCCGATGGCTCAGGCATGGCCGCCGAATTCGCTTACGCCACAGACATGTTCGACGCGGCGACCATCGCCGTCTTCGGTGAGCGCCTGCTGCGCTTCCTCGCGGCTGTGGTCGCTGAGCCGACGACGCTGGTGGGCGATATCGAGTTGTTGGATGTGGCCGAGCGTCGGCAGGTGCTGCGGGGCTGGAACGCCACCGAGTACGACGTGAAGCGAGTCGCGCTGGGCGGCAAGAAGATCGATGCCGAGGTCACCTTGGCATCGATGTTCGCCACGCAGCTGAAGCAGACCCCGGACCTGACCGCGCTGGTGTTCGAGGGCGAGACCTTGTCGTACGGCGCGTTCGCGTCCCGGGTGCACAGGTTGGCGCGGTACCTCATCGCCGAGGGTGTTGGACCGGATTCCTCTGTGGCCCTGGGTATGCGCCGTTCCTTCGAGCTGCTGGTCGGCATGTACGCCGTCACGCTGGCCGGTGGCGCGTACGTCCCACTGGACCCCGACCACCCGGCCGAACGCAACCAGTACGTCCTCGACACCGCACACCCGGTGTACGTGCTGACCACCGCACGCGACAATTTCGAGCTCACCGCGTCCCGTGGCGCGCTGCTGCTCGATGAGCTGGACCTGTCGGGCTATTCCGATGCCTCGATCACCGATGCGGACCGGATTGCCCCGCTGCGTGGCGACAACACCGCCTACGTGATCTTCACCTCCGGTTC
>NZ_JBSGBY010001087.1:0-1245 GCF_053601505.1 Nocardia sp. NPDC004722 | reverse complement strand
CCACCCCCGCCGCCAGGACCGGTATTCCGACTCCGACGACTCCGGCCAACGCGACCGGATTCCGCAACCCCACCGGCCCGGACTCCCTTCGATACCACCGCGGGCCGGTGTCCCGGACGGTTCACCCGGGCGGCCCTGCGGCACAACGGGATCGAGTATGCCCGGTGGGAGATCGATTTGCCCACCCGGCTCCGCGACCCGAGAGCAGGGCGGCCGACCGGGTCCACCGACACCGGGCGAGGCGGCGTTGGTGGTCCGCCCCGCTCACCGGATCTGTGGGTGGTCGCTCAGCCGCGCAGGCGCTCGAGCAGTCGCAGCGCGGTGTCGAGGGTGGCGTCGACGGTGTCGGTGACGTAGAGCAGGTCGATGAAGAAATCGTCGAATCCGGTATCGGCGGCGACGGTTTCGATGGTGGTGGCGACGAGTTCGAGATCGGTGCCCGCGGCCACGTTGACCCGCAGCACGGTGTCGATGGCCTGGGGGTCGCGCCCGGCGGCGACGGCGGCCTCGTCGATGATCGCGCGCAGTGTCAGCAGCTGCTTGCCCCAGCCGGGCGGGCCGGGCACGGGAACCACGGGCAGCCAGCCGTCACCGCGGCGGCCGATGCGCGCGAGCCCGGCGGGGCTGAACGCACCCAGATAGACCGGCGGGTGTGGCCGCTGCACGGGCTGCAGTTCGCTGCGATGTTCGGGCACGTGCACGAATCGGCCGTCGTATCCGGCCGGGTCGGTGGTCCAGATGGCGTGCAGCGCATCGAGGGTCTCGTCCAGTCGCGCCCCGCGGTGGGTGAAGGGGATACCCGCGGCCGCGTACTCCTCCGGCGACCACCCGATCCCGAACCCGGGGATCAGCCGCCCTTCGCTGACTACGTCGAGGGTGGTCAGGGCGCGGGCCAGGTGTACGGGCCGATGCAGCGGCGCGATGAGCACATTGGTGCCCAGCCGTACCCGCTCGGTCACCGCGGCCGCGATCCCCAGCACCAGGAACGGGTCGAGCACGGAGTTGAACTCGTCGGGAATGGTGTCCTTGCCGGCGTATCCGACGCTCGGATCGGTGGCGGCCAGCAGTCGTTCCCCGACCCAGAGGCTGTCGGCCCCGGCCTGTTCCAGCGCGGCGGCGTAGTGGCCGATCCGCGCGCCTTCCCGAGCTGCCGGACCGTACTGCGGAAGCGAGAACCCGATTTTCACCCTTTCCGTGATACCAGACACGCCCGAGCCTCTCCCGCGCCGACCCCGGACAGGATGG
>NZ_JBSGBY010001086.1:0-1254 GCF_053601505.1 Nocardia sp. NPDC004722 | reverse complement strand
TGGGCGAATGGGTTTCGGCGACAACCAGTTCGTGTTCCTCACGGGTGGCGTCCGTGTGCGGGAACAGCGAATTGATGTGGCCTTCTCCGCCCATGCCGAGCAGGTGCAGGTCGAACGCGCCGTGCTCGGCCAGGTAGGCGTGCACGGTGGCCGAGTACTCGCCCGCGGCCTCGAGCGGGTCGGGGTAATCGCCGCTGGAGGTTTCGGTCGGGTGCACCCGCGCCGGGTCGACCGGGACATGGTCCAGGAGGGCCTGGCGAGCCTGCAGTTCGTTGCGGTCGGCATCCCCGGTCGGGACGAAACGCTCGTCTCCCCAGAACACGTCGAGTTTGGCCCAGTCGATATCGCCGGGAGCCTTGCGCACCAACTCCAGCAGGGCGATACCGGTGCCGCCGCCGGTGAGCACCACCGACGCCGAACCGCGCAGCCGCTGCGCCTCCACCACTTCGCTGACGAAGCGCGCGGCCGCGGCCATCACGAGTTCGTCGGTGCCGGTGAAGGTTTCGACCGTCGGCTTACTCATAGGTCACCCTTTCGATGCCGGTGAGGGCCTCGGCGTAGATGTCGTCGGCGTCGAGGTGCCGCAACTCCTCGGCCAGGCAGTCCTTGGTCTCCCGCCGCGCCAGCGCGAAACGCTGATCGGGCTCACCGGTGCGGGTGAGGGTCGCGGTGCGGCCGTGCTGCGGGCGGGAAATGGAGATCGCCACCGAGGACCGGTGCAATTCCACCTTCAGCTCGCCGGTGCGCCGCACCACCGGGCAGTCCAGGCGCGCGGCCAGCCAGCCCGCCAGCATGTCCAGTGCCGGTTCCTCTTTCAGCCCCGAGATCGTCACCGATTCGACCGCGTCGAAGGGAGCCTCGTCCAGCGCCGCCGCCAGCAGCGCCCGCCAGTAGGTGACCCGGCTCCACGCCAGATCGGTGTCGCCGGGCGCGTAGGACTGCCGCCGACCCTTGATCGTCGACTGCGGATCCGACGCGAACGTGGCATCGGTGATGCGGCGGGTCGCCAGGCGGCCCACCGAATCCTTGGACGGGAACTCCGGGGCCCCGCGCGGCCACCACGCCACCACGGGGGTGTCGGGCAGCAGGAACGGGATCACCACACTGGACTCGTGGGGCACCAGATCCCCTTGCAGCCGAAGCACTATCACCTCGGCCGCCCCGGCGTCGCCGCCGACGCGGATCTGCGCGTCGAGACGGGTGGGGGCCGCCTCGATAAGGTGGGCCCGTCGTTCTTCGACGCTCAATCGGGAG
>NZ_JBSGBY010001085.1:0-1271 GCF_053601505.1 Nocardia sp. NPDC004722 | reverse complement strand
GCGCCCACACTGCCCGCGGCACCGTGCACCAGCACGGTGTCCCCCGGACCGACGTCGGTGGCGACCAGCATGTGCACGGCCGTGCCGCCCACGCTCAGCACCCCGGCGCCCTGCTTCCAATCCACATCGGCGGGCTTGGGCACGACGCTCGCCGCCTTGGCGTTCACCACCGAGGCATAGCCGCCCGACACCTGCGCGATCACCTCGTCCCCCACCGCGATCGGGCCGGCCGGACCGACCGCGTCGGGACCGACCGCGGTCACCACCCCCGCCACCTCGAGCCCCAGCCGCAACGGCAACTTGCCCGGATCGGTGCCGAACGCACCGCTGTAGACCTTGTAATCGAAGGGATTCACCCCGGCGGCCCGCACCGCGATGGCGACCTCACCCGGCCCCGGTTCGGGCACCTCGATCTCGATGAGCGACAAGACTTCCGGTCCACCGTACGAGGTGGCAACGACAGCAGTAGCCATGCGGTGATGATACGGAAAAAGGACCGCCCGCCCCGCGCATCGGGGGGTGGACGGTCCTGCGGCGGGCGCGTCGCGCGCGCTCCGGCTGGTCAGTACTTGCCGAGGGGCGACTTGTTCTTCGAACCCGACATCGCCTTGTACACCAGGTACAGGCCGAAGATGATCGCGGTGATGATGAGGATCGGGAACAGCGCCTTGATCAGCGCGCCCAGAATGGCGAAGGCGATCCACACGAGGACGACGACGCCGAGAATCTTCCAAAACATTTCATGCCTCCTGGTCTCCGAACCGCCGTCCGGCAGATCCGTCACCATCCATACTGCGGTGCGTTCCTGAGAAAATCACCAGGTCAACAGCAATATCCGGGGAATTTCAGGGTTCACCCTGAGCACTGCGCGGACCGATTCCGACCCGCCGATCAGGGATTGCGGCGCGCCGCTCGGGGATCGGGCCGGGCCGATCCTGGATCAGCGCAGGTCGCTCCTGATTCCAGGGGCAGATCGGTCACGGGTTGCCGCGGTAGCGGGGCTCGGCGAGGTCTGTGAGCGCTTCCGCCCAGCCGTCGAGGCGGTCGGCGGCATCGCGCAGATTGACCATGGCCCAGCCGAGTTGGTCGGTCACGGCGGCGCTGTCGGGCACCGCGAGCACGCGTGCGGCGGCGGCCACCATGCCCTCGTACTCGACGACACCGCCGTCCAGCCGGATCGAGACGGCCCGGACATGCTCGCCGAGCGGCGAATTCACGCCCAGCGCACCCGAGGCCCGCTCCATGGCGACCACATCCTGGGCGAGCGCGTG
>NZ_JBSGBY010001084.1:0-1274 GCF_053601505.1 Nocardia sp. NPDC004722 | reverse complement strand
ATCGAGCCACAATCGCGCCGCGTCGACCGGCAGCAGCTGGCGTGTCGCCGGCCCGTACTGGTTGATCGCCACCACGACGGTGACCTTCTTGTCCGGCAGATAGCCCAGCTGATCGGTGAACCCGAGCACCGCCCCGTTGTGCCCCAGCCACTGCCCCATCCGCATCAGGCCCAGCCCGTAACCGTCCGGTCCGCCGTCCAACGCGGTGAAGGTGGTCCGCGCCCGGAAGGTATCCGGCGTCAGCAGCGAACCCATCCCGAGCTGCGGCGCGTACAACGCCAGATCCGAGATCGTCGACACCATCGACCCGGCCGCGCCGTACAGCGCGGGCGGCACCCGGTCGGTGACATCGACCAGCGTGTTCTGATCGAAGCCGTACCCGTTCAAATGCGGTGCGGGAACAGTGTTGTCGGCGGGATAGGTCGTCTGGGTCAACGCGAAATCGCGTGCGGTGTTCTCGAGCACCTCCCGCACCGGTTTGCCGGTCACCTTCTCCAGCACCAGCCCGAGCAGATAGAACTCCGAATTCGAGTAGTGCGTCTGCTGATTCGGCGGCTTCGCCAGCTCCGGATGCGCGGTGATCGCTCGCAGATCATCCCCGTCGTTCCACGCCACATCCGGGGCGTGCGCCAGCTGCTGGACCTGGAAATCATGCTCCTGATCGAGCGCGTAGACGCCCCCGCGCATACCCAGCAGATCCGCGAGGGTGATCGTGGTCCCGTTCGGCACGCCCGGCACATACTGTTCGAGCGTGTCGGTGAGCCGGATCCGCCGGGCATCGGCCAGCCGCAGCACCGCGGTCGCCGTGAACGTCTTGGTGATACTCCCGATCCGGAAGCGGTCGGAGACATCCGCGGCCCGCTTGGTCGTCGTGTCGGCGACACCGTAGGCGTGGATGTAGCTGCCCCGGTCCGCGTCGACGACCGCGACCTCGGCCCCCGGAATCAGCCCCGCCGCAAGATGTTCGGCCACGATCGCGTCGATCTTGGCGATGAGCGCGGCGTCCAGCCGCCGCACACCCGTGTCGGCGGCCGGCGCGCACGCCGACGCCAGCACGCTCACCAACACCAGCACTACCGCTGCGATTGCCCGCCCGATCCGCACGCTGAACCTCCCCGTTCCAGGGAATCAACGTAACGCGGAGGACCCTTGGGAGCCAATCGAATCCGCATGACGGCGGTTGTATCCGGCCCATAGCAGCCGGATCAGGACCCGGCGCCAGGCCGCCCCGGCCGCCCGCAGCCACCGCGGCCGCGTGCCCGCGGCGGGGACCG
>NZ_JBSGBY010001083.1:0-1290 GCF_053601505.1 Nocardia sp. NPDC004722 | reverse complement strand
GCCATTGGGTGGCGGCGGCGAGCAGTGCCTCCTGCAGGGCGTCCTCGGCGGCGTCGAAGTCACCGTAGCGGCGGACCAGCACGCCGAGGACCTGCGGCGCGAGCTCGCGCAACAGGTCCTCGAGGGTGGCTTCGGGCATCAGAGGTCGGCGGCGGGAGCGCCCATGATCGGGCGGACCTCGATGTACTCGCCGATCGGCTTGCCGCCGGGGCCGGGGGCGGCCGACGCCTGCGCGGCGATCTCGATGGCGCGCTCGGGAGAGTCGACGTCGATGATCCAGTACCCGGCCAGGAATTCCTTGGTCTCGGGGAAGGGTCCGTCGGTGACCACCGGCGCGGACCGGCCGTCGGACATGACGATGCGGGCCTGGCCCGGATCGGCGAGACCCTGGCCGTCGACCAGTTCACCGGACTTGGCGAGCTCCTCGCCGAGGGCGCGCTGGAAGTCGATGTGCGCCTGGATCTCCTCGGGCGCCCAGTCGCCGATGAAGGTGTCGCAGTAGGCGGCGGGGCTGTAGGTCTTGATCAGCATGTACTTCACGGTCGGCTCCTTCGATGCGCCGCGGTGGCGCTCACGCCCAGGGGTCGGAGCCGCGCACGCCGATGCGACGTACCCGCCACTCCGCGATCTATGACGACGGTCACAAGTCGTCGGGGTTCACGGTCTCGTCGCTGAGCACCAGTTGCTTGATCTTGTCTCCCGCATCCCACACGTTCACGTTCATTCCGGCCAGCACTCGATTGCCGGAATCGAGCCAGTACGCCACGAATTCCCGCTTGCCGAGGTCGCCGCGCACCTCCACCCGGGTCTGCTGCCGGGGCGCGACATATCCGGTGTACTCCATCCCCAGGTCGTACTGATCGGTGAAGAAGTACGGCAGCCGGTCGTACACGGCCGGTTTCCCGAGCATGGTCAGCGCCGCCACCGCGGGCTGATTGAGCGCGTTCGCCCAGTGCTCCACCCGGACCCGCTGACCCAGCACCGGGTGCTGTTGATCGGCGATATCGCCGACCGCGACGATGTCCGGGTCGCTGGTGGCCAGGCTCTCGTCCACCAGCACGCCCGCGCCCACGGCCAGCCCGGCATCGGCGGCCAGCTCGATATTGGGCCGCGCGCCGACCGCCACCAGCACCGCGTCCGCCTCGATCCGGGTGTCGTCGGCCAGGCGGACGCCGGTGGCGCGACCGTCGGCGGTGGTGATCTCGGCGACCTGCACGCCCAGGCGCAGATCGACCCCGTGATCGCGGTGCAGCTGCGCGAAGACCTCGCCCATCTCGGGCCCCAGCGCCG
>NZ_JBSGBY010001082.1:0-1291 GCF_053601505.1 Nocardia sp. NPDC004722 | reverse complement strand
CTCGGATGAGGACGTGCTCGAGCGGCTCGGGTTGCGGGTGCGGGACCTGTTCGACGGGCCGCCGCCGCAGCGGCGGGGAGCCGGACGCGCGGAGGTCGCGCCCGCGTTGGCGGATCGGGCGATTCTCGCTGCGGGGCTGCCGCTTTCGGTGGTGAAGCGCGATTACGGGCCGCCGCTACGGAAGCCGCAGACGGTCGCTTCCTATCTGTATCGGTCGGCGGACGGTCGGTCGGCGGGGTGCGTGGTGCGGGTGCGGACGCTGCATCGCCTGGGGCATGTGAAGTCGTTCTATCAATTGCGCCACACGGAAACCGGCTGGGAAAACGGTGGATTCGCGCCGATCCCGTTCCGGCTGCCCGATGTGGTGGAGGCGGTGCGCGAGGGGCGGGATATCTACGTGTGCGAAGGCGAAGCGGATGTCCTGACCGCGATGCATGCCGGGCTGACGGCGACCTGCAATGCGGGTGGGGCGCAGGGGTGGCGGGCCGAGCACGCCCAGTGGCTGCGCGGGGCGCGGCGGGTGTGGGTGGTGGCGGATCGGGACGCGCCGGGATATCGGCATGCGGCGAAAGTAGCGGAGTCGCTGCGGGATTCGGTGGGTGAGGTGCGGGTGGTGCAGGCGCGGGACGGGAAGGACCTCACCGACCACTGCGATGCGGGCCATCAGGTGACCGAGCTCGATCCGGTGCCGGTGCTCGACGAGCACTATCGGCAGGCATGACGCGAGTCGACGCCGCAGCCCTCGGCACGGTCAGGACCGCGGCAAGGCGCGTTGGTAGCGCTCGATCAGGGTGCGCAGCGCCGCAACCAGTTCCGGCGAATCCACGATCTCGAAATCGGCGTCGAGCAGCCCCAGGTAGAGGGCTAGCATTGCCGGGTGATCGGAGCCGGGCTCGAAAGCGCAGCGGTCCGGTCCCAGCTCCTCGACCTCGATGGGGATCGGAATCCGCTGCCGCACCTGCTCGGCGGAGGCGTGCACGATGACGCGGGCGCGGTAACGCCAGGTGGCCTCCCCCACCCCGCGTTCGACCCGAGCGGCGATCTCGGTGTCGGGCGGCAGCGGGCGAGGCGTGAAGCGCGGCCCGGCCGGCGTGCGCGGCTCCATCCGGTCGGCCCGGAAGGTGCGCCAGTCGGCGCGGTCCAGATCCCAGGCCAGCAGGTACCAGCGCTGCCGATGGTTGACCAGGCGGTAGGGCTCGACCGAGCGCCGTGACGCGCTGCCCGAGTGCGCGCGGTAGTCGAAGCGCAGCCGCTCACGGTCCCGGCAGGCGGCGGCGATGGCGGTCAGCGT
>NZ_JBSGBY010001081.1:0-1291 GCF_053601505.1 Nocardia sp. NPDC004722 | reverse complement strand
CCTGTCGATCCGGCACCCCGTCCCCCAAACCCCCGTATTCCCGCAGGTAGAGCCGCGATTTGGGAACTGTACAACCGATACGCTAAAGTTTTCCCCGGCCGGTTCGGAAGAGCCAGCCAGGGAAACAATCCCCTATAGCTCAATTGGCAGAGCAGCCGACTGTTAATCGGCAGGTTTCTGGTTCGAGTCCAGATGGGGGAGCTCAAACCCCCGATCGGTTATCCGATCGGGGGTTTTCTCGTTTAAGGGAGATGGTTTTCATCGCGCCGGGGGAGGGCGCTCGCTTGAATCCACAACAGCCGAATTACGGTGACGCGCAGTGGCAGCCGGTTCCGCCGGGCCCGGGTTTCCCGCCGCCGGGCCATGGCGTGACTGTCGGTTATCCGATGCCACAGCCCCCGCGTCCGCCGCGCCGCAAGATCCCGTTGATCGTGTTCGTGCTGGCGGTGCCGCTGCTGGTGGTGGGTCTCGGACTCTATATCTGGCACGGCATCCACAACGATGATCCTCGCTCTGTAGCGCAGGTGCGTGATCTCCGCGCAGGCGATTGCATCGACCCGTTCAGCGATGCCGATTCCCTATCCGCTCTCCTGTCGACCGCCGGTCTCACCGACACGATCGACCTGAAGACCTACTATTCCATTGACCAATCCAGCTGGAAGTCATTCACCGGCGTCATCTGCGTCGCCGAAGCCCACCCCAGCCATCAACCGGTCCAATCGATCATCAAGAAGTAATCCCAGCCCCGGGCAGTCTTCATCGCCGGTGAGGTGCGGGATATCGCATTGCGGGGCAGTTGGTTTCATTCTTGTACTCGCCGGATGTGTCGGTGGGCGGTGGCAACAACGCGTTCAGCAGTTCGGAATCGGCCTATGCCCTCGCTCGGCGTACGCGATAGCCCCACCGCCCGAGCACCCGGACAACCGTCTCTGCCCCAATGGGATTGGCGCTGTGCACATAGATGGTGCCGATTTCGAAGGGGCGGCCATCGAACGCCGCCTCTTCGAGCACGGTCACGACCGGCATGATGGTGTCCTCGCCGCCCAGGTCGTGGTCAAGCCAGAGTTCGTCGATGGGGCGGTCGCGAAACTCCTCGAGCAGGGCGATGCCCTCGTGGCTGTTGCGTGCGATGCGCTTCGCCTGAGGCAGCGCTCGTAAGTCATCGATGCCGAGGATGACGGGTGGGCGGTCGGTCACCTGGCGATTGTCGCGAGTGTGGAGATGGGGAGGGTTTTGGCCCATTCGCGGGCCATGTCCTTGGGGTTGGTGGGGGTTGAGGCGTCGTGGCGGG
>NZ_JBSGBY010001079.1:0-1302 GCF_053601505.1 Nocardia sp. NPDC004722 | reverse complement strand
CGATCGAATACGGGGAGGGGAAGGTGGACATGGCTGTGCTCCAGTTCGGTTGTTGACCACGGCCCGCCACCGCGCGGTGGACCGGCTGCGCCGGGAGGCGGCCCGCGCCGACAAGTACGCCCAGGCCGCGCTGCTGCACGAGCAGTCGGAACCGATCGAGGAGGGCGCGGTGCGAGACGACCGGCTGCGCTTGATATTCACCTGCTGCCACCCCGCGCTGGCGCGCCCCGCCCAGGTGGCGCTGACCCTGCGCCTGCTCGGCGGCCTGTCGACGGCCGAGGCGGCGCGCGCCTTCCTGATACCGGAAACCACCATGGCGCAACGTCTCACCCGCGCCAAGGGCAAGATCCGCGACGCCCGCATCCCCTACCGCGTCCCCGCCGACACCGACCTCCCCGAGCGCCTCGACGCGGTCCTCGCAGTGCTGTACCTCCTGTTCACCGAGGGCTACACAGCCACCGCAGGCGATCTCCTGACCCGCCCCGACCTGTGCGCCGAGGCCATCCGCCTCACCCGGGTCCTGGCCGAACTGATGCCCGACGAACCCGAGGTATCGGGCCTGCTGGCCCTCCTCCTGCTCACCGAATCCCGCTGCGCCGCCCGCACTTCCGACACCGGCGCCCTGATCCCCCTCCCCGACCAGGACCGCACCCGCTGGAACCGCCCCCTGATCACCGAAGGCCACACCCTCGTCCGAGCCTGCCTACACCGAAACACCCCCGGCCCCTACCAAATCCAAGCCGCCATCCAAGCCGTCCACACCGACGCCCCCACCGCCGCCGACACCGACTGGCCCCAAATCCTCACCCTCTACAACCAACTGGCCGCCATCGCCCCCAGCCCCATAGTCACCCTCAACCGAGCAGTAGCCCTAGCCGAAGTCTCCGGCCCCACCGCCGCCCTATCCGAACTGGACGCCCACCCCCTCCCCACCCACCACCTCTACCACGCAGTCCGAGCCGACCTCCTCCGCCGCCTAGACCGCACCCCCGAAGCCGCCGCCGCCTACCGCCAAGCCATCACCCACGCCGACAACACCGCCGAACGAGACTTCCTCATCACCCGAGCCGAATCCCTGTCGTTTGGCGGTGACGAATAGGGGCGGAGTCAGTGGCTCAGGCGGGATTTCAGGAAGGGGGCTATTTGGGCGGCGCGGGTTGGGGTGAGTAGGGCGGTGTGCCAGTCGTCGATGGAGAGGCGGTCGATGCGGCCGGTGATGTAGGGGCGCCAGGTTTCGGTGAGGTGGTGGCGGCCGGGTTCGCGGGCGGCGGTGATGAGGAGGGTGTCGCCGTGGTAGCGGCC
>NZ_JBSGBY010001078.1:0-1322 GCF_053601505.1 Nocardia sp. NPDC004722 | reverse complement strand
CTGAATTCGTTCTGGTCGGGGCTGCTGCTCATCATCGCCGCGGTCGCCCAATTGTTCTGCGGCTACGCCTCGGTGACCGCGGCCTCGCGCATGCTGTTCGCCTTCTCCCGCGACGGCGCGGTGCCCGGGTCGAAGCTGTGGGCGAAGCTTTCGGCGCGCAAGGTGCCGGTGAACGCGGTGCTGTTCGTGTCGGTGTTCGCGTTCATCCTGCTGATCCCGTCCATGCTGGTGCCCGAAGCCAACGCCCCGACCGCCTACGCCGCCGCCACCTCGGTGGCCACCATCGGCCTGTACATCGCCTACGGTCTGCCGGTGCTGCTGCGGCTGCGCCACGGTGACCGATTCCAAACCGGCCCTTGGCAATTGGGGCGCTGGTATCTGCCGGTCGGGGTGATCTCGCTGATCTGGATCGTGTTCATCAGCGTGCTGTTCATCCTGCCCACCGATGATCACGGCTATCCGTGGGTGGACGGATTCACCTGGAACGCGGTGAATTACGCCCCGATCACCCTGGTCGGCGTGGTCGGGGCGATCGCGATCTGGTGGTTCGTCTCGGCGCGGCGCTGGTTCACCGGCCCCAAGCGGACGGTGGAGGACCCGCCGGGGGCCGAAACCCCCGTCGGCGCCGCGTAATCCAACTACAGCGGGGTGACGTACGCCCCGGAGATGCCGCCGTCGACCAGGAACTGCGAGGCGGTGATGAAGGAGGAATCGTCGCTGGCGAGGAAGGCCACGGCGGCGGCGATCTCCTCCGGCTCGGCGAAGCGGCCGGTGGGAATGTGGACCAACCGGCGCGCGGCGCGTTCGGGATCCTTGGCGAACAGCTCCTGCAACAGGGGAGTGTTGACCGGTCCCGGACACAGCGCGTTGACCCGAATACCCTGGCGCGCGAACTGCACTCCGAGTTCACGGCTCATGGCCAGCACGCCGCCCTTGGAGGCGGTGTAGGAGATCTGCGAGGTCGCCGCGCCCATGACCGCGACGAAGGACGCGGTATTGATGACCGAGCCCTTGCCACGCTCGAGCATGTGCTCGATGGCGTACTTGCTGCACAGGTAGACCGAGGTCAGATTGACCTCCTGCACCCGCCGCCACGCCTCGATCCCGGTGGTGAGGATCGAATCGTCCTCCGGCGGTGAGATTCCCGCGTTGTTGAAGGCGATGTCGAGGCCGCCGTAGGTGTCGACGGCCGTCTGGAACATGGCCCGCACCTGCTCCTCGTCGGTGACCCCGCCGATGCAAAAGCCGCAGGTCAAGCCGTGGCAGCCGGTGTGGTGGGTGATCTTGTCTCTGCTGACCCTGCTGTTCGGCATCATGGCCAT
>NZ_JBSGBY010001077.1:0-1330 GCF_053601505.1 Nocardia sp. NPDC004722 | reverse complement strand
GGCCAGGCCGTGGCCGGAGGCGATGAGCTCGAACTTCTCCTCGAGGGTCGAGTTGCGCCGGTTCGCCACGTCGAGCATGCGCTCGGCGTCGAGGTCGGCGCGGAAGAGTTCCTTGCGGGCCGCCAGCGGGTGTGCGGCGGGCATGCAGGCGACCCGGGGATCATGGCCGACCGGGATGGCAGTCAGTCCGGAGTCGTCGAAAGGTCTACGCAGGTAACCGATCTGGGCTCGGCCGTCGTGCAGGGGCGCGGCCGGTTCCCACCACTGTGCCGGGACGATGTCGGTTTCGACCTCCGGGTGGCGGGCCGCGAATTCCCGGATCGCCTCCGAAATGTAGAGGCCGGGGGAGAAGGCGATCACCAGCCGCCGCAATCCGCGGTCGATCTCGTGCACGCGCCGCACCGCCGCGTCCACGGTCGCGAGAATCCGCTGCGCCTCCTCGTGCAGTTGCTGCCCGGCGGCGGTCAATTCGACCGTGCGGGTGGTCCGCACGAACAGCGTGCAGTCGAGTTCCTGCTCGAACGCCTTGATCTGACGGCTCAGCACGGGTTGCGCGATGTAGAGCGTCTCCGCGGCCCGCCCGAAGTGCCGATGCTCGGCCACGGCGGCGAAATACCGGAGCTTACGCAGATCGAGATCCATACCTCCACGGTATCAATCGGCGGAAAGGGTCTTGGACGCCGCGTCGCGTCGCCGACAGACTCGAAGCATGATCGTCATCACCGCCCCCACGGGTCACATCGGCAGTCGACTGCTCGACATCCTTCTCGAAACATCCAGCGGCCGTGAGGAATTGCGTGTCATCGTGCGCGATCCCGCGAAGCTTCCGGAGGCTGTGCGCGACCGCGTCGACATCGTCACCGGATCGCACGGCGACCCCGACGTCGTGGACCGCGCCTTCGCCGACGCCGACGCGGTCTTCTGGCTCGCGCCGCCCGACCTGCACGCCCCGAGCCTGGATGCCGTGTACTCCGACTTCGCCCGCCCCGCCGCCAAGGCCCTCACCACCCATCGGGTCGGCCACGTCGTCGCCGTCTCTGCCTTGGGCCGCGGCACCGCCTACGCCGACCGTGCCGGTCACGTCACCGCCACCCTGGCCATGGACGACCTGCTGGCCGCCACGGGTGTCGCCTACCGGGCACTGACCAACCCCTCGTTCATGGACAACGTTGTCTGGCAGGCGAATTCGATCCGCGACACCGGCATCTTCACTGGCACCGCACCCGCCGACCACGCCGCCCCGCTGGTAGCCACCCGCGACATCGCCGCCGCGGCCGCCACCCTCCTCCGCGACCGCTCCTGGACCGGCGCGGCCGAAGTCCCGGTCCTC
>NZ_JBSGBY010001076.1:0-1337 GCF_053601505.1 Nocardia sp. NPDC004722 | reverse complement strand
GAACCGGAGGTGAAGATCACGTAGGCGGTGTTGTCGCCACGCAGCGGGGCAATCCGGTCCGCATCGGTGATCGAGGCATCGGAATAGCCCGACAGATCGAGCTCGTCGATCAGTAGGGTGCCACTCGGCATTTCCCCGCCCATTATTCCGGCGTGTTCTCGGCCGGAATCTACCCCTGCATCGTGTGGTTCCCGACTAAGAAGTGCGCCGGGATGACGGGAGACGGTGAGCTCGAAATTGTCGCGTGCGGTGGTCAGCACGCACACCGGCTGCGCGGTGTCGAGCACGTACTGATTGCGCTCAGCCGGATGGTCGGGGTCCAGCGGCACGTACGCGGCGCCGGCCACCGTGACGGCATACATGCCGACCAGCAGGTCGACCGAACGCCGCATACCCAGGGCCACATAGGAATCCGGTCCAACACCCTCGGCGATGAGGTACCGCGCCAAGCGGTGCACCCAGGACGCGAACTCGGCGTAGGACAGGGTCTCGCCTTCGAACACCAGCGCGGTGAGCGAGGGTGTCTGCTTCGCCTGGTTGGCGAACATCGAGGCGAGGGTGACCTCGGCGTCGATCTTCTTGCCGCCCAGCGCGACACGCTTCACGTCGTACTCGGTGGCGTTCCATCGCCGCAGCACCTGGCGACGCTCGGCCGGATCCAGCAACTCGATATCGCCGACCAGCACGGCCGGCTCGGCGACCACGGCTGCCAACAGGCGCACCAGGCGCTCACCGAAGCCCGCTACGGTGCCCTCGTCGAACATGTCGGTGGCGTAAGCGAATTCGGCGGCCAAGCCTGAGCCCTCGGCCCGCTCGGTCAGGTTCAATTGCAGGTCGAACTTGGCGGTGACCACGTCCAGCGGCACACCCGCCACTTCCAGACCGGGCAGGGCGAAGCTCGCCTCACCGGTGTTCTGGAACGACAGCATCACCTGGAACAGCGGGTGCCGTGCCTGCGAGCGGGCCGGGTTGAGGATCTCCACCAGACGCTCGAATGGCAGATCGGCATGACCGAATGCCTGGATATCGCCGGTGCGCACGGCATCCAGCAATTCGGTGAACCGGCGGCCGCCGTCGACCTCGGTACGCAGCACCACGGTGTTGACGAACATGCCGATGGCGTCGTCGATCTCCTGCTCACCACGGCCCGCGACCGCGGTGCCGATGGCGATGTCCCGCTCGCCCGTCAGGCGCGAGAGCAGCACGGCCAGCGCCGAATGCATGAGCATGAACAGAGTCGCCCCATGCTCGCGGGCCAAACGGTCGAGTCCGGTCAGCAGTTCGGCATCGATCGAGAACTCGTGCACCCCACCGGCGTAGGACGCGACGGCCGGGCG
>NZ_JBSGBY010001075.1:0-1352 GCF_053601505.1 Nocardia sp. NPDC004722 | reverse complement strand
GGCGCGGCGTGAACCGGTTGTCCCGCTTCACTTTACGGCCGGATTGGACCCTTGACACGTCCAGCGAGAAGGTTGTGCTCGAGGTCCCGAGTGAGCGCGGTATGTGCTGCCACACCGGTGGTGCTCTGGCCTTCGACGCGGCCGACAATCTGTACCTCGCCACCGGCGACAATACGAACCCGTTCCAGTCCAACGACTTCAGCCCCCTGGACGAACGGCCCGAGCGTAATCCGCAATTCGACGCCCAGCGCACCTCGGCCAATACCAACGACCTGCGCGGAAAAGTCCTGCGCATCAAGGTCGCCGACGACGGGTCCTACACGATTCCGCCCGGCAACCTGTTCGCGCCCGGCACGGCCGAAACCCTGCCCGAGATCTACCTGATGGGCCTGCGGAATCCCTACAAGATCTCCGTCGATAAACCCACCGGCGTCCTGTATGTGGGCGAATATGGCCCCGACGCGAACGTCGCCGACCCTCAGCGCGGTCCGGCGAGACAAACCGCGTTCCTGCGCGCTACCGGGCCCGGAAATTATGGCTGGCCGTATTGCATCGGCGCCAAGACCGTGGCGGAAACATACAACCACTGGGACTTCGCAACCAATACCGGTGGACCGAAGTACGACTGCCAGAGCGGTGCGACAAATACCTCCTTCCGCAATACCGGCCTGGCGAAATTGCCACCCGCACTGCCGGCGTGGATCCAGTACGGCAAGGGAGCCGAGGCGCTCGGCGTCGCTCCGCCGGAGTTCGGGACCGGGTCGGAATCACCGATGGGCGGCAAGGTGTATCGGTACGACGCGTCGTCCACATCTCCGACGAAGTTCCCGCAGAGCTACGACGGGCATTACCTCGCGGCCGAGTTCGGCCTCCGCTGGATCATGGACATCGAGGTCAACGGCGATGGGTCGCCCGGTGCGATCACGCGCTTCCCCTGGACCGGAACCCAGGTCATGGACACCGCCTTCGGCCGTAACGGATCACTGTACGTTCTGGATTACGGCACCGGATGGTTCACCGGCGACGAAAACTCCGCGATCTACCGCATCGACTACATCAAAGGTCAGGTCGCTCCTCCGATCGCGCGGGCGACGGCGAAGCCGACCTCGGGCGCCACGCCACTGAACGTCACATTCTCTTCGGCGGGTTCCAGCGATCCCTCCGGAGGCGCGCTGACCTACCGGTGGGACTTCGGCGACGGCGCCTCCTCGACCGACCCCAACCCGACACACACATACACCACCGATGGCACCTATACAAGCACCAGTCGGAGCAGATCCTCGTACTGGGTATCTCGGTCGCTCTCCACGCCTGGCAAGCTTACGCACCGTGCAGAGACTGTTTGTGATCGG
>NZ_JBSGBY010001074.1:0-1356 GCF_053601505.1 Nocardia sp. NPDC004722 | reverse complement strand
GCCGATTCGGTCGTCCTGGAATTGCGCGACTACCGCGAGGTGCGCGGCGAATACGACGCCATCGTCTCGGTGGAGATGATCGAGGCGGTCGGCTACCGCTATTGGCCGGTCTATTTCGATCAGCTCGACGCGCGGCTGGCTCCGGGCGGGCGGGTGGCGTTGCAGGCGATCACCATGCCGCACAACCGGATGCGCGCCACCCGCCGCACCCACACCTGGATCCAGAAGTACATCTTCCCCGGCGGCTCGCTGCCCTCCACCCGGGCGATCGAGTCCGCGGCGGGCCGGACCAGGCTGCGGGTGCGCGAACGTCGTTGCCTCGGCGCGCATTACGCCGAGACGCTGCGGCTGTGGCGGGAGCGGTTCGACAGTCGCGCACCGGAGATCGCCGCGCTCGGATTCGACGCGACGTTCCGCAGGCTGTGGCAGTTCTACCTCGCCTACTCCGAGGCGGGATTCCGCTCCCGATACCTCGATGTCCAGCAGATCGTGCTCGACCGGCCCGAGGAGCATCCCGTGAACACCCAGGAGCAGCAGTGAACATCGCCGCCAGCCTCGAATCCGCCCTGCGGCCATTGCTGCGCGGACCGCTGCCGGTGCGGCTGGACGCCTGGGACGGCAGCACCGCTGGTCCGCCCGACGCCCCGCGCGTGGTGTTGAGCGGGCCGCGAGCGTTGCGCCGAATCCTCTGGCATCCAGGTGAACTCGGTGCCGCGCAGGCCTACGTGGCCGGGGAGATCGATGTCGACGGGGACCTGGGCGAGGCGCTGAGCACCGTCTGGCGCACCGTCGACGCGCGCGGGATCGGGCGGCTGAGGCCCGCGGATCTTGCGCGGCTGGCCCTCGTCTGCGCCCGGGCCGGTGCGCTCGGTCCCCGTCCCCCGGCGCCGTCCACCCAGGCCCGGTTGCACGGCAGGCGTAACCACCAGGCACGCGACCGCGCCGCGATCAGCCACCATTACGACGCGTCGAACGATTTCTACCGGTTGCTGCTGGATCCGTCGATGGCGTACTCGTGCGCCTACTTCACCCACGGCGCGCCCGAAAACCTTTCCGATGGCGGCGATTTGGCGCGGGCTCAGCTCGACAAGCTGGATCTGGTCTGCGACAAGCTCGGGCTGCGGCCCGGCATGCGACTGCTGGACGTGGGCTGCGGCTGGGGATCGCTGTCGCTGCACGCGGCGGAGCACTACCGGGTGGAGGTCGTCGGGATCACGATCTCCAGTGCCCAGCGGGATTACATCGAAAAGTGTGTCGCGCGAAGGGGACTCGGCGGGCTGGTGGAGGTCCGGCTGCTCGATTACCGCGACCGCGTCGAAACCGGTCTCGGCCACCGGACGCTGAGCGAGAACATCC
>NZ_JBSGBY010001073.1:0-1360 GCF_053601505.1 Nocardia sp. NPDC004722 | reverse complement strand
ACGTCAGCCCGACGTCACCGGCGCGGTGGTGGGGTTGTCGGAGCTGCCGAACCGAATCCCCTTGGCCTCCTTGCCGATCGAGGTGAGGATGGCGACGGCCAGGAACACCGGGACCGCCGTCACCGCCAGCGCGAAGGGGTAGCCGTGGGATTCGGCCAGGCGCTCCTGGATCGGCAGGTTCAGCGAGGCCAGCAGATTGCCGAGCTGATAGGTGACGCCGGGGTAGAAACCGCGGATGGCATCGGGCGACATCTCGGTGAGGTGCGCGGGGATGACACCCCACGCGCCTTGCACGGCCACCTGGATCAGGAAGGAGCCCAGGCAGAGCATGGCCGCGGTGTGGGAGTAGGCCCACAACGGCACGATCGGCAGACCCAGCAGCGCGCAGAAGATGATCGTGTAGCGGCGGCCGTACTTCTGCGACAGGGTGCCGAAGACCAGGCCGCCGATGATCGCGCCGATGTTGTAGATGACCGCGATCCACTTGGCGGTGACCGTGGACAGGCCCGCGCCGCCGTGCTGGGTGGCCGACAGGAATGTCGGGTACACGTCCTGGGTGCCGTGGCTCATCCAGTTGAAGGCGGTCATGAGGATGACCAGGTAGATGAACCGGCGCACGATCGCGGGGTTGGTGATGATGTCTCGGAACGAGGTTCGCGTGGAATGCAGGCGCTCCCGGGTGGATTCCCAGACCTCGGATTCACGCACGCGCGCCCGCAGGATCAGGATGATCAGGGCCGGGATGATCGACAGACCGAACAGCCAGCGCCACGACAGGTCGAGCCAGTTGGTGACCAGCAGTGAGGCGAGCGAGGCGAGCAGATAGCCGAAGGAGTAGCCCTCCTGCAGCAGGCCGGAGAAGAAGCCGCGGCGTTCGACAGGGATCTTCTCCATGGCCAGCGCCGCGCCCAGACCCCATTCACCGCCCATGCCGATGCCGTAGATCATGCGCAGGATCACCAGGATGGTGAAGTTCGGCGCGAACGCGCACAGGAAGCCGACCACCGAATACAGCGCGACATCGACCATCAGTGGGATGCGCCGCCCGATCCGGTCGGCCCACAACCCGAAGATCAGCGCGCCCACCGGCCGCATGATCAGGGTGGCCGTGGTGATGAACGCGACCTCGCTCTTCTGCATGTGGAAGCTCTTGGCGATATCCGCGTAGACGAAGACTACGAGGAAGTAATCGAAGGCGTCCATGGTCCAGCCGAGCTGGGCGGCGATGAATGAGTTGCGTTGGTCCGGTGTGAGTCGAGTGCGTATCGCCATCATGCCGCGATCCTGTCGTCGAGTACCGCTGCGTTCGACGACGAGAACCCGACCGGTCCCCATCCGGCGCAGCAAACCAGTCAATCAT
>NZ_JBSGBY010001072.1:0-1366 GCF_053601505.1 Nocardia sp. NPDC004722 | reverse complement strand
GGTCTGACTTAAGTAGTCGGCCACGGCCGTCTCTGTGTCCACTCGCCGGATCTCCGAGCCCCTCTCGGCGCGCGAGAGGGTGGTGCAGATCTTGGTGGTGGTGGATTTTCCGGCCCCGTTGGGACCGAGCATGCCGTAGACGGTGCCCGCTGCAATGCTGAAGCTCAGGCCGTCCAGCGCCCGCACATCGGGCTTGCGGCGGCCACCGGGATAGGTCTTGACCAGGTTGTGCACCTCGACCGCGGCCGAGGGCATGGGTGTGATGGACATGGTGATGTTCCTCGTGTCAGGTACGGGGAACGGCCACGGGAACCATTGGATAGGCTGATGAATGCAGTTCGAGCATCCGATGGTTCGCCGTCGGTCGTTCGGATCCGGCGGAGGCTCGGGTGTTGGCGCACCCGGGCCGCCGTTGTTCTCAGACGGTTAGCTCGGCGGTTTCGGCATCCCCCATTCCTCCAGAAACAAGTCGGCGAGATTCTGCGGAATCTGGCCGGGCGGGTGCTGCGCGGCTAGTGCGGTCATGGCCCGCCAGCCTTCGAGGCCGCCCAGCGCGCCGGATTCGATGCGCTCGGCGACCTCGGCGGTGAAGTCGCGATCGGCGCGCAGCATGCGGACCTCGTAGTTGCTCTCGATCAGCAGGATCTCGGGCAGCCAGGAGACCACGGACTCCTCGATATCGCGGATCTCGGTGATTCGCTTGTCCAGCACCGCGACTCGGCGACGCAGCAGCGCGGCCGCCTCCTCGGGGCCCAGCACCGGCAGGAAGGACAGCGCGGCCATGAACCGCGGGTATTCCTTCTCCGGCTCGGAGATCCAGGCGCGCAACCAATCCCGCAGTTCGGCCGCACCGGATTCGGTGATCCGATAGACGGTGCGGGCGGGACGGTTGCCGTCCTGTTCGGCCCCGACCACCTCGATGAAGCCCTGTGCGAGCAGCGATTCGACCACGGGGTAGAGCGCGCCGTAGTTGATGCGCACGCTGCCGTCCTTGCCGCGCTGCTTGAGGGTCTGCGAGATCTGGTAGGGGTGCATCGGGCGTTCCCAGAGCTGCGCGAGGACGGCCAGCATCAAGGGATTGACCCGGCGAAAAGCCCGTTTGGCGGCCACGTGCACCTCCAATTACTCTGTTCAGAGTATCCGCTTACTCTGAACAGAGTACTCCTCGCTGTGCGATAAACAAGGCGTGCCAGCTTCTCGTCGTACAGCCACCAGCCGCCGAACCACCAACCGCCGAACCGTTCTCGCCGGAGCGGGCGCACTCGCGGTCGGCACCGCGCTGGGCACGGCCGCATGCAAGGACCCGGGCGCGGCGGCCCCCGGGACGACCACGGAGGCCGCGCTACCGGCCGCCGCCGACTCCGGC
>NZ_JBSGBY010001071.1:0-1372 GCF_053601505.1 Nocardia sp. NPDC004722 | reverse complement strand
GCGGCGATCGGCACATTGATCAAGAACACAGCGCCCCACCAGAAGTGCTCGAGCATGACACCGCCCAGCACCGGGCCGCCGACCATGCCGATCATCGTCGCGTCTACAACGCGGTCGAGTCCTACCGCGATCTGGAGACCCCGCTCATCGGCGCCGTCGAACGACTGATCGATTTCGTCACCGAGCAGGAGTAGCCCGCCAGTTATCCTCGAATGCATGAGTAGCCCGAGTGCATCGCTGACGGTTTGGGCCGGATCCTGGCTGGCCGGCCGCAGCGCCCCTGACGACGTGTTGGACGCGTTGCGCGCCTGGGCTCCCCAGCAGTCGGTGGCCGCGGGGGATCCGGTCACCGGCGGACACACCGGGCTACCCTGGGCCGCCGACGACGGGTCGGACGCGGTCGCCGGGGCCGGAATCATGGTGCTGCTGAAGCTCATTCGCGAGGCCGTCGGCGGGCCCGGCGCCGAGGTCCGGCTGGTACTGCCGATTCCCGGGGACGTGCGCGGGTTGCCGGTCGGCACCGAATTCGCCGCCGCCGCAACCGAAGCCGAGGAAGGTCTGTTGATCGGAGCTCCCGGCACCACCGGGACCGGCCTGGTTCCCGTGTGGGGCGAGGACGACTCCCTGCAATGGCGGGTCTATTCGACGCCCATCCCGCACGCCCTCGCGCCCGATATGCCGTTGGGCGAAGCCGAATACACCATGCGCGAGGCGGTCCGCGATGCCGCCGACGCCCTGCAGCAGTTGCAGACCACCCGGCTGGGGTCCGGCGGTGTCGGGCCGCGTGAACTGGTCGAGGCGGAACTGGCGGGCCACACCCGGCACAAGTATCCCGATTCCATGCCGCTGCGGGCCCGGCGGATTCTCGACACCGCCGATCAGGTGGCCGCGATACTGACCGTCGCCGAACGCGAACCGGCCTCCGCGCCCACCTCCGCGACCGCGGTCGCCGCGCAGGAGGCGCTGCTGCGGCCGCTGTGGAACGCGATCCGGGACGCGCGACTGGCGGCCGTCCACGCTCGGTGACCGGGGCCTGTCCGATTTCTTCAAGACGTTCGGTACCGGCGGCTCCTAGGGTTTCTCCTATGACTATTCGACTGAACGTAATCGGAATCGCCGTCTCCAATATGGGCGCCTCGGTGGAGTTCTACCGCCGACTCGGCGTCGAGTTCGCCGCAGGCGCCGAGCAGGAACCCCATGTGGACGCGGATCTCGGCGGCGGCGTGAAGCTCATGCTCGACACCGAGGACGTCATTCGCTCGTTCCACCCCTCGTGGTCGGCGGCCGCCGGTTCCGGTCGCCTCGGCCTCGCCTGCGACTGCGGCACCCCCGCCGGAGTCGACGCCAAGTTCGAGGAGCTGGTCGATGCCGG
>NZ_JBSGBY010001070.1:0-1388 GCF_053601505.1 Nocardia sp. NPDC004722 | reverse complement strand
CATGCCACCCAGCTCGGCCGCACCGGCGCGTCCGGCCCACTCACCGCACTCGTCCGCGCACGGTGTAGGGCGGGTAGTCGCCGGTGGTGCAGACGCGCAGCACGCCGGACTGCACCACGGTGAGCAATCGCGACGGTGACTCCGCGGCGGCGGGCCCAGCCATCCCGGCGACGGCCAGACCCCCGACCAGTATCAATGTCAGCAATGGCGACAATCGGCTCGAAATACGCACGCGCCGAACGCTACTCGAGCATGTAGAGCGCGCGCAGGATTGTGACGCTATGCCGCCAGTGGCGCCGTTCAGTCGAGGCAGAATTCGTTGCCCTCGACGTCCTGCATAACCTGGCAGGATTCGTTGAAGCCGTCGGCGCGGAGCAGTTCGACGCGGACCGCGCCGAGTTTCTCCAGTCGGACGCATTCGGCTTCGAGGGCGGCGAGGCGCTCTTCGCCGACCAGGCCGGTGCCTACCCGCACGTCGAGGTGGACGCGGTTCTTGACGACCTTGCCCTCGGGGACGCGCTGGAAGAACAGGCGGGGGCCGACGCCGGTGGGGTCGACGCAGGCGAAGGCGGAACCCTGGCGCTCGGCGGGGAGGGATTGGTCGAAGGCGGCCCAGTCGGCGAAGCCCGGTGGCGGGGGCGGGACGACGTAACCCAGTACCTCGCACCAGAATCGGGCGACGCGCTCGGGGTCGGCGCAGTCGAAGGTGACCTGGATCTGTTTGACCGATGTCATCGCTTCACCTTAGAGGTGGAGTGCGACAGATCGCCTGTCGGTGCGCAGGAGTAGCGTGGGCCCCTGCTCGATGATCGCTACGTTTCCGCAGTTCCACGCAAGGACAGGAGTCACGATGCGAGGCATTTCGAAGTGTGCGGCGGTGTCGGTCCTGCCGGTGGTGATGTTCGCGCTGTCGAGCGGGACGGCGTCCGCCGACGGACCCTCGTATTTCGATCCGGCGCATGTCGATCAGGGTCCGGGGTGTGCGGGGACCATGACGGCCGAGGTGGATGCCAGTCAGGGCCAGCAGGGCGGCGATTTCGCGAGCTTCATCGATAGTTCGACGCGGGTGACGGCGAGTTTCAAGGTGGATGCCGCCGCGAATCCGTTCGGGTCGGCCGCACCGAATGGGAGCAACTGCAGGATCCCCGTGACGGTGACGATAACCAATCTCGATTCCGGTGCGAGCAATACGGAAACGAAGAACACCGAGTACGACGGCCACTACGGCTGGAACGCAGCATTTTTCACGCTGTCGGGATCGGGACGGGTCGCGGTCACGGTGAGTACGAATCCATCCCCCGACCAAATCGTCGTCAACGTCCCCGCACCACGCTGAATTTGCGAGGAATGCCCGGCTTCACAAGGTATGCCCGCCCTCACTTCACAGG
>NZ_JBSGBY010001069.1:0-1388 GCF_053601505.1 Nocardia sp. NPDC004722 | reverse complement strand
CTGGAGACGACCGACAACACCCTGGAGCGGGTGGCGACCCTGTGCGGTTTCAACACCACCGACACGCTCACGCGCGCCTTCCGGCGCGGCCTGGACACCACGCCGACGGAGTATCGAAACCGCTTCCGGATCAACTGATCACGCCTCGAGCGCGACCGCGGCCTCGGCCGTGTACACCAGGAAGGTCAGCGACTCCTGGAAGTACAGCTGCACGGTCTCCGCATCGTGCGACAGGTAGCCGATGGACAGGTCCTGACCCAGCTGCAGATCGAAATCCCCACCGCGCGTCGACAACACGAATGCGCCGTCGATGGCGGGCGCCCAGATGATCTCACCGTCGATCAACCGCTCCAGGTGGGTGCGGATCGGGTGGCCGTGATCGGAGGTCTCGCTGACCGCCGTGTACAGATCCGCCGACAGCAGCACCGAATACGGCCCGTCCACACCGGCCAGCCGCAGCTTGCTCAACGCCTGCGCCACCGCCTCCGGAACCAGCCGCGGATCCCCGGGCAGCTTCACCGGCTCGCACGAGGTGGTGAGCCGGATGCCATTGATCCCGGCCGCCGGATAGCCCTCGAAAATGGCCCGGTCCTCGGCGAACGCGATCTTCTTGGCGGCCGCCTTCACCGGATCCAGATCGGCGTCGTGCGACCCGCGCTCGATATTGTCGAGCTCCTCGCGCGAGAGGCTGAACGGCACCCGCAGCTCCACCAGTGGCAGCACCACGCGCTGGCGGGCCTGCACGCCCTCGCCCGGCGAGCTGATGGTGGTGGTGCGACCCACACCCACCGCGGAGTAGTCGGTGCCGTGCGGGCCGGAAAGATCGACGACACGGCGACCGGCGATGTGCCGCTTGAAGGTTCGCGTCGCCTCCTCCTCGATCGCCGTCCAGGCCTCGGAGGTCAAGGGCGCGAGTTCGCGGTGCAGGTTGTTCATGCGTCAGCTCCGTTCTAGCGATTCCGTAGCGTGCCTATGCCGAGGGATCCATTCCCGGACACAACGCCGTTGGCGCCCGGGGATTCCCGGACCGCGACGGCCGCCGGAGCCGGGGCGTCCGGCAGCGCGTCGAAGAACCCCGCGGGCGGGGTGAAGAAGGAGGTGCCGGTGATCGCGGTGGAGAAATCCAGGATGCGGTCGTAGGCGGCCTCGGTGCTGCCCAGGAACATTCGGGTCAGCATGGTCTCGATGACGGCCGGATCGTCGGCGTAAGCGATGTAGTAGGTGCCGAATTCGCCGTCCTGGACCGAGCCGAACGGCATATTGGCGCGCACGATATTGCCGCTGACGTCCTGATCGTTCACGGCCACATGGGAATTAGCGGGCTGCTCGTCCTCCGGGAGCTCGTAGTCGTCGAGTTTGGTTCGTCCGATGACCTTTTCCTGCTCGGT
>NZ_JBSGBY010001068.1:0-1391 GCF_053601505.1 Nocardia sp. NPDC004722 | reverse complement strand
CTGCTCCGGTGGCGATTTCGCCGGGATCGAGCCGCTCCCTCTCCAGGCAGGCCCGCACGGCCTGCTCGGCGAGGGCGAGTGGATCCCCGACCCCGGTGCGGACGGTGAGCGCGGTGCGTCCCTCGAGCCCCGCGGCATCCAGGTCGGCCCAGGCGGTCGGCCCGCTGACCGGGGTCTCGCTGGTGTAGATCCGCCCGAAGCCGCCCGCGGTCTCCGAGGCGTGCAGCAGGATGGCCGCGCCGCCCGCGGTGTAGGGGAAGTCCTCGCGGTCGCGTTCGGTGGAGGGATGGGTGTCACCGGCGACGATCAGCGCGTATTCGACATCGCCGAGCCCGGTGAAGCATTGGGCGGCCATCAGCGCGTGCACGACTCCGCTGCCACCGTTGAGCAGGTCGAAGGAGAACGCGGGCACCCGGCCGGAGGCGTACTCCAGACCGACCGAGAGCCGCTTCTGGATCAGCGCGGCGACGGCCGGTTCGGCGATATTGCTGTCGCGGAAGACGCCCGCGTTGATCACCAGGCCGACCCGTTCGGGCGCGACCTCGGCCGCGGCCAGCGCCTGCCGACCGGCCCGAGAGGCCAGTTCGAAGTAGCTGCCCGTATCCGTGTCGGTGCACACGGCCGCGGAAACGATTGCGGTACTCATCTATTCACGCCTCCAGACGGGAGATGGTCGCGGCGAGATGCCCGGACACGACGCCGGACGCCTCGGGGATCAACAGCACCTTGGAGCCGCGCGGAATCTTGCGCTGCGCCAGGTGTTCCCGCAGCACCAGGAAGTGCGAGGTGGACGCGGTATTGCCGTACTCGGAATACACGTTGAGCGCCTGCGGCATCGGGGTGTCGAAGTGCCGCTCGGTGAGCGAGCTGATGTATTCGATGGCCGGGCCGCTGAACTGGTGGTGGATCCAGTAGTCGTACTTCTCGCTCTCCCAGGCCCGCCCGGTCTCCAGCAGGAAGTCGGCCATGCGCGAAATACCTTGCAGGAAGCGGGATTCGCTGGCCAGTGCCCGGTTGTCGGTGTACATCGCGATGCCGGTGGTCTTGTCGCTGGGCTGCCCGATGCAGTGCTCGGCCCCGGCGGAGGTGGTCATCAGCTCGATGTAGTGGATCTCGTCGTCGTCGTTGCCCCGGTCGTCGACCACCACCGCGACCGCCGCGTCACCCACGGTGAGCGCCGCGAACTGCGGGTCGTAGGGCTTGCTGATCTCGCGGACCGCGGTCTCGGCGATGGGCGTGATCTGCTCGCCGCTGACCACCAGGCCCCGGCGCACCACCCCGGACTTGATCATCCGGTCCAGCATCAGCACGCCGGTGATCATGCCCGCGCAGGCGTTGGACAGATAGAAGTGCAGCGCCCCGGTCGCGCCGATCGCCGCGCCCAGCTGGGC
>NZ_JBSGBY010001067.1:0-1395 GCF_053601505.1 Nocardia sp. NPDC004722 | reverse complement strand
GCCGACCTTGGGCATCTGGGCCTTGAGCTGCCGTGCTCATGCTCCACCATGGTCAGCCCGTCGACGCCCTCGAACGCACCGACCTGACGCTCGACCAGGCCCGCGCCGAACTCGGCGGCGTCTGGCTGCCCTGGTACGCGGCCTTGCACGCGGAAGCCGCGGCCCTGACCGGATCAGCGGAGCCCGCCGACCTCGCGGACGCGCGTGCCGCGGTCGCGGGAAACCCGGTGGCCACCGCCCTCGTCGACCGAGCCGAGGCCCTGCTCGCCAAGGACCGCGACCGCCTGCTCTCCACCGCGACCACCTTCGGCGCGGCGGGCTGGCAGTACCAGTCCGCCCGCACGAAGATCCTGGCCGGAGGCTCCGCCGGTGCCGAGGGCGCCGCCGAGATCACCGCACTCGGCCTGGCCCCGATGAACGCCCTCGTACACCTCTAGCAGCGGCCGCCCGGCGCGACCGGGCTCACACCCCGTCGGCGAGGAAGGTGTGCAGGCGTTCGGCGAATCCCGGTGCGGCGGCGACGAAATGCCCGGCGCCGGGGGCTACCGCGCGGCGGGCGTCGAGCCTGGACGCGAGGGCGTCGCACACCCGCTCCAGGGCGGGGGTGTGGGCGCCGGAGGCGACGAGGGCGGGAATTCCGCTGGATCGCAACGCTTCCAGGTCGGGGCGGGCTTGGCTGGGCAGGCGACCGTGGTGGGCGCGGCGGACGGCGGCCGCCGCGGCGGCGGGGAGCGGGCCGGGGTCGATACCGGGGGAGCCGGACAGGACCAGGAATTCGCGGAGGGCGGCCGGGTCGGTGTCGAGGCCGTGACTGAGGACCTGATCGCCCAGGTCGCGCAGCCGCGCCACCTCGGGATCGTCAGGAGCGACGAAGTACAGCGGTGGTTCGATCAGGGTCAATGATCGGACGGCCCAAGGGTTTCGGACGGCGGCCAGCAGGGAGCCCAGCACTCCGTAGGAGTGCGCGACCACGTGCGGGCGGTATTCGTCGAACACGGTGGCGAGGTCCTCGGCGTCGATCTCGAAGTCCTGTCCGAGGCCGGGGACCGGGGGACTGGGCGGGAAACCGCGGCGGTAGATCAGCAGCAGCGTCCATCGTTCGGCCAGCGAATCCAGCCCGGCCCAGGTTGTTTTCGGCCCCGCGCCGCCGTGTACCAGCGCGACTTCCGGGCCGTCTCCCCATCGATGCACTGCGAGAGCGTCCACGATCCCAGTCTCTGCCCGGTAGCCGCTCCGGTCGAGCGAGAGACTGCTCACAGCCCGTCGCCGAATTCAGCAGCCGGGACCGGACTTCGCGGTCGCGTCGTGCAGCGAGGTGAGGATGCACCTGCTCTTGTCTCGACTCTGACCGGCGGCGGTATCCAGGGCAGCCACCAGTGCGTCGGCGCGGGCGCG
>NZ_JBSGBY010001066.1:0-1400 GCF_053601505.1 Nocardia sp. NPDC004722 | reverse complement strand
GCCGCGGCCAGCATGGTCAGCTCGTACTGGTCGGTGAGCAGCGCGGTACTGGTCAGTCCGTCAGCGATCATCACGAGAACCACTCTAAGCACAGTCGGGCAAGGTCTTCAGATCACGCGCCACGCCCGGATGCAGATCGTGTGAGACCGGCCGCACGGCGTGTCGCCTGGGCTGTTGTTTCTACGATGTCAGGTCGTACCCTGGACGTTATGGGTCTGTGTAATCACGACGTTGTTCTGAACGCCGCCGGTCTTGGCGGCGCGACGGTGACACTGTCGGCTCCACAGGCGACACCGGAAGCCATCGAGTACTCCGAGATTCTGGAGGCCGAGGATCGGCCGTGGGTCACCGTCGTTTGGGACGATCCGGTCAACCTCATGCACTACGTGACCTACATCTTCCAGAAGCTCTTCGGCTACAGCAAAGGCAAGGCAACCGAGCTCATGCTGAAGGTGCACAACGAGGGCAAGGCCGTGGTGTCCGCGGGGTCGCGCGACAAGATGGAACACGATGTGCAACGGCTGCACGCCGCCGGGCTGTGGGCCACCATGCAACGTGACAGCTGAACGGGACGACTACGGTTACCCCGTGCGGAAGTGGAGCAGGAAGAACTCCCTGAGCGGGTTGAAACTGCGTTCGGAAATGGACGCCCACGAAGCGGACATCTTGCGTTCGCTGGTCGGGGCGGTGACCGGACTGCTCACCGATCGGGCCCGCTCAGCGCCCGAGGACGATCTGGCCGCTCTCACCGGGCTACAGCTGGGCAACACCACCCCGCCCGACGATCCGCGGCTGGCCCGGCTGCTGCCGGACTTCCATCGCCCCGAACCCGGATCCCCCGACGCCGAGCGCGCCGACCTCAACAGCGCGCTGCGCAGTCTGCACGAGCCGGAGATCATCGAGACCAAGGTGGCCGCCGGGCTGGTCATTCTGGAAACCCTGCCGCCGCAGGGCGGCAAGATCGTGATCAGCCCCGAGCAGGCCGACGCCTGGCTCAGCGCGCTCAACGATGTGCGCCTGGCCTTGGGCACGGCCCTGGAGATCGGTCCCGACACGCCCGACCATTTCGCCGATGACGATCCTCGCGGGCCGAGCCTCGAGGTCTATCACTGGCTCACCTGGATGCAGGACTCGCTGATTCAGGCGCTCGCGCCCTGACGGACCGGAGTTGTCGTGAACAGTGTTGCGGGACCGCGTAATTCGATCACCGACGTGACCGGTGTGCTGGTCGGTCACCATCAGCGGTTGGACCCGGACGCCACCCTCGGGGCGGGCGCGGCCACCGGCTGCACCGTGGTGCGGGTGCCCGGCGGCGCGGTCGCCTCGGTGGACGTGCGCGGCGGTGGTCCCGGCACCCGCGAGACCGACCTGCTGGATCCGGGAAACACTGTGCGGCAGGC
>NZ_JBSGBY010001065.1:0-1406 GCF_053601505.1 Nocardia sp. NPDC004722 | reverse complement strand
GGCGAAGATGACGTCCTGCATCTTCCCGCCTCGCAGCGCCTTCGCGCCCTGCTCACCCATCACCCAGGTGAGCGCGTCGACGACATTCGACTTCCCCGACCCGTTGGGCCCCACCACGCAGGTGATCCCCGGCTCGAATCGCAACGTCGTCGCGGACGCGAAGGACTTGAACCCCTTCAGCGTCAGACTCTTCAGATGCACAGCGGCTCACCCTACCCGCTCCCCTGCGATTGCCCCGAGTGTGCCGGAACATCGAGTCCCAGATCAGGGGCACCCGCGTGACCAATGGTGAGGGTGTGACGGCGTCGGGGGCTTGAGTCTCCCCCAAGGGGAAGCTGCAAGGTGGAGCCATGGACGACGACACGCTCCTCACCATCGGGGCCCTGGCTCACCGAACCGGACTGACGGTCAAGACCATTCGGTTCTACGACGACAAGGGGATCGTTCCGGCGACCATGCACAGCGCCGCGGGCTACCGGCTCTACGACGTCGAGGCCGTGGCGCGGCTCGAACTGGTGCGCACCCTGCGCGACCTGGGCGTCGACCTGGCCACCGTGCGCCGCGTCCTGGCCCGCGAAACCTCCCTGACCGAGGTCGCGACCGCCCACGCCGAAGCCATGGATATCCAGATCCGTGTCCTACGCCTGCGCCGAGCCGTCCTGCGAGCGGTAGCCAAACGAGAATCAGACGACAAGGAGATCGGCTTCATGACCAAGCTGGTGCAACTCACCGAAACCGAACGCGACCGCATCATCCACGACTTCGTCGACAACACCTTCGGCGCGGTCGACGGCAACCCCGCCGTGGTCGAGCTCCTCCGCTCGAGCATGCCCGAACTCCCCGACGACCCCACCCCGGATCAGGTCAGCGCCTGGATGGACCTGGTGGAACTGGTGCAGGACACCGACTTCCGCGCGGCGGTGCGCCGCATGGCCGAATACCAGGCCGAGGAACGAGCCGCGGGCGACGACACCGGCCTCCACCACGACCTGACCGAGGCCGTCCACACCGAGATCACCCGGGCCCTGGCCGAGGGCTTGTCCCCCGAAGACCCGGCCGCCACGACCATCCTCGACAAGCTCACCGCCCGCTACGCCGAAACCTTCGGAAAACCCGACGACCGACCCCTCCGCGAATGGATCCTGAAACGCCTCACCATCGCCAACGACCCTCGCGTAACCCACTATTGGCACCTGGTGACAACCATCAACGCCTGGCCCGCCCTCCCCGACCTCTCCCCCACCTTCGACTGGTTCGCCACCGCCCTCCGCGCCGACCTCACCCGGCCGTAGCGACGATCGGGTCGGGCAGGTGACGCCGCCAGAGTTCCAGGAGAGGGAGAGCAACAAGGGTTGGGCCTAGCCAGGCTATGAGTTCCGAAGGGCCGTAGAGGGGGCCGTGGAGGG
>NZ_JBSGBY010001064.1:0-1415 GCF_053601505.1 Nocardia sp. NPDC004722 | reverse complement strand
GAACTGTGGCAGCCAATCCAGATCCAGGCACACCTCCAACCGGCTCGGCGCATGCTGCTTGGTGCGGCTCGCGCCGTCGGTGCACAGCGAGGCGAAGCGCGGCTTCGTCGCCAGAATGGTCGATATCGCTCGCACGCAAGGCGTTTCGGGCTACATCGACGAGGGAACCCAGCGCTGGCCCGCGGTCCACCGCCTCGACGCGGCACGCCTGTTCCGGCTGGCGCTGCAACAGGCGCCCGCGGGCTCGGTGTGGCACGGCGTCGCCGAGGACGGGGTGCGGATCCGCGACATCGCCGACGGGATCGGCCGGGGCCTGAACGTACCGGTGGTCTCGATTCCGGCGGACGCGGCCGTCGAGCATTTCGGCTGGCTGGCAGGCGTTCTCGGCCTGGACTCACCCGCCTCGGCGATCCTGACCCGCCAGCGCCTCGGCTGGGAACCGACACATCCCGGTCTGCTCGAGGACCTCGCGCGCGGCCGGTACTTCGAAAGTCCGGCGCACACCTCGACGGCGTATCTGTGACGCGCGTCACCTCCTGTCAGGTCGGGGCGGTGGGGCGTGTCTGGAGGGTATGACTGATTCGAACCCCTTCAGTAAAGTTGTCGTACTCGGCGGCGGTTACGCCGGTGCGGTGGCGGCCAATCGGCTGCGGCTGCGCCGCGATATCGAGATCACGCTGGTGAATCCGCGGCCGCGGTTCATCGAACGGCTGCGGCTGCACCAGTTCGTGGCGGGCACCCATGACGCCGGGCTCGGCTACGACACGCTGCTCGGCACGGGCGTGGAGCTGGTCGTCGACCGTGCCGTCCGCATCGACACCGCCAGGCGCGTCGTGGAGCTGGGTTCGGGCCGCGAGCTCGGCTACGACTATCTGGTGTACGCGGTCGGCAGCACCGCGGCGGTGCCGGTATCGATCCCGGGCGCGGCCGAATACGCCTATCCCATCGCGGAATTCGAGCATGCGCAACGGCTGCGCGCCGCGCTCGCGGAGGTCGCCGCGGCCGCGCCGATCGTCGTCGTGGGCGGAGGGCTCACCGGCATCGAGACGGCCGCCGAGCTGGTCGAGCAGGGCCGCGCCGTCACCCTCGTCTGCGGAGGTAGGTTGGCGGCGAGCTTCGCGGAGCCCGCACGGCGGACAATCAGGAAGTGGCTGAACAGAAATGGGGTCGAGGTCATCGAGGATGCGCGCGTGAACGAGGTGCGCCCGGCCGCGGTCGTGCTGTCGAATGCCGCCGTGCTGCCCAGCGCGGTCACGATCTGGACCGCCGGATTCGGTGTGCCCGACCTGGCCTCGCGCAGTGGCCTGCGCACCGACGCGCTGGGTCGCCTACGCACCGATGAGACGTTGACCAGCATCGACGACGACCGCATCGTCGCCGCCGGGGACGCGTCCGCCCCGTCGGACCGCCCCTTG
>NZ_JBSGBY010001063.1:0-1424 GCF_053601505.1 Nocardia sp. NPDC004722 | reverse complement strand
CTCGCCTTGGGCGACCGCGCGCTCTGGCGGGCGCTCGGCACGACCGCGGTGGTCGCGTTCTTCGCCACCGCGACGGTCGTGGTGGCCGCGCTGCCGGTGGCGCATCGGCTGGCCGGGCTGCGCACCGGGTTCGTATCGCGAATCGTGGTGCCCGCCTTGGTGATTCTGACGGTGCTGCCCGCGCAGATGTACCTGGGACCGCTGCACCGCCTGGTCACCGTGCTGGGGCCGACCGGAAATCCGGTGCCGCTCATCGTCACCCACGCCGCCGCGGGACTGCCCATCGCCATCCTGATCCTGCGCGGCGCGCTCCTCGCGCCCGCGTACAGCCCCGCCGCGGACGCGCTCTACGGGTTCGCGCCCGCGGGGGTCGTCCGACGCCGCCTGCTGAACACCGCGAGTCCGGCGCTGGGCGCGGTCGCGGTGCTGGAGTTCATCCAGGTGTGGAACGACTTCTTCATCGGCCTGCTGATCGGTGGACCGGGCGCGAGCCCGTGGTCGGTGCTGCTGTGGGGCGACGCACGCCAATTCAACGAGAACTCCGCGCAACTCGCCGCCGGGGCGCTGATCTCGGCGGTGGTTCCGGTGACCCTGTTGCTGCTGTGCTGGCGGCGGTTCGTCATGCCCGGACTGGCCGGGGGAGCGCTGCGATGAACCCGAACCCGCCCGCTCCCGCCGAATCGTCCCTGATCGCGACACCCAAATCGAGTGTGTGGCAACGGCTGGTCGGCGGGTCGCTGCTGTCCTCCCTCGGGCTGACGGGGGCGTTCTTCCAGAGTCTGTTCCCCGAGGCGTTCCGGCACAACACGGTGGTCACCCGGGTATTCGTTCCGCTCGGCTGGGTGGCGCTGCCGCTGGTGGTGGCGGCGGGCGTCTTCGCCATCGTCCGAGCCACCCGGGAGTACTCCGTCGGCGCGCGCACCCCGCCGACCGATCTTCCCGAACCGGGTGGTCCCTGGCCGAGCATGCGAGCCCCGCGCCCGAATCCACGGCTCCCGCGCCACCCCTACGGCGCGCTCCTGCGTGAACTTCCCATGCACGACTACGAGATCGAGATGCTGCTCGAGGTGCTCGCGGTCGCGTCGACGGCCGCCTCGCGGCTGCCGGCGGAATCGGTGACCGGCACCGCCGCGGACATGTTCGAGCAGGCCGCCGCCACCGACGTGCTCGACGATCTGATGACCCACCGCATGGTCGTGCCGATCGGTGCGGGCCGATGCCGCCTGTCGCGCGTACCGGAACACCCCACCCGCGGCGAGATCCGCGCGACGCCCGCCTGGAGCGCCGCCTGCGCGGAACTGGTCCGGCGGCACGCCGTCCGGGCCGCCGACTGGGCCGCCGCGCTGGACATCCCCGAACGCGCGAGCGACGCGCGGCGGTGGTTCGACGTCGAGGAACCCCGGTTGCGTCGACTAATGCGCGAC
>NZ_JBSGBY010001062.1:0-1430 GCF_053601505.1 Nocardia sp. NPDC004722 | reverse complement strand
CCGACTCTTAATCCCGTTGTCAAGCAGCAGTGGTGAGGGGCTCAGGTTGATAGAGCCGGTTGTCGCGGAGGAGTGCCCACACGACGTTGACGCGGCGACGGGCGAGGGCGAGCACCGCTTGAGTGTGGCGTTTACCTTCAGCTCGTTTACGGTCGTAAAACTGCCGGGATGCCGGACTGCACTGGATGCTGAGCAGCGCGGATGTGTAGAAGACGCGTTGCAGAGGCCGACTATAGCGTTGGGGCCGATGCAGATTGCCGCTGATACGACCCGAATCGCGAGGCACCGGAGTGAGGCCGGCGAAGTTTGCGAGCCGGTCAGCCGTTGCGAAACGGTCGATGTTGCCAGTGGCGGCGATGAACTCGGCACCGAGCAAGATGCCGATGCCGGGCAGGCTGGTGATCACTTTGGCTTGGCGATGACGAAGAAATCGTTCCTCGATGAGCCTGTCGATGTCTTTGATCTGCTCGTTGAGGGTGATCACCCCCTTCGCCTGTTGGGCCACCAACAGGGCAGCCATGTCCTCGGCAGGAAGAGTTCTGTGCTGGGTTCGGGCGGCGGAAACGGCTTTGGAAGCCAGGACAGCGGCGTTGCGGACCTTGCGGTCCCGCAGCCAGACGGCGAGACCCTCAACGCCGATGCCGCGCAGCGCCTTTGGCGTCTGGAATCCGGTCAGCAGGACCAACGGCCCTTTGGTGGTCAGATCGAGAGCACGTTCCAGCGCAGGACAGATAGCCAGCATCTGGTCGTGCAGCCGATTGACTGCCCGGACGCGGTCAGCGGCGAGGTCCTGTCGATGGGCCACGAGGAGCCTGAGCTCAACGACCAATTCGTCGTCGCCCCGCAGAATCGTGAGATCCCGGCGCATTCGGGCCTGGTCGGCGATGATCAGCGCGTCCTTGGCGTCGGTTTTGCCCGCGCCGCGGTAACCGGCCGCAGCCCGATTGACCATGATGCCCGGCACATAGGCCACTTCTTGATCGTGGTCGAGCAGCAGTGTCATAAGCATCGCGGATTCGGTGCTGTTCAGGTCTATAGCCCACCTGATCCGCTCTGCCAGGACACACACGTCGCCGATCGCGGCCATCAGTGTTGCCTCATCGTTGGCTACTCGCCGCGAGAACACCCGGCTGCCATTACCGTCGACCACGACCACGTGGTGATGCTCTCGGCCGATGTCCACTCCGGCCCACAGTTGCGTCAACTCATCCCTCTCACTAGCGGTTTCGCGATGACGCCCGCAGACGACCCCGCCGCCAGGTCCCTACTCAGCGATCGGTTCGCAGCTCTTAATCAGAGGCCGAGTCCGTCCTGGAGAGGCGAGCGGCGAGTCGGCGGGAGCCACACGATCGGCAGACGACTGAGAGCCATACCCACCCCTCCCGGGGCATCCGGACCCTACGGGGCCGGACCGCTAAAAGGTAGGGACG
>NZ_JBSGBY010001061.1:0-1438 GCF_053601505.1 Nocardia sp. NPDC004722 | reverse complement strand
CGGTCGCGGACAGACCGCTGGGCATATCCGATTCGGCCCGCCTCGTGGAACCGGGATCCACGCTTGCGACGTAGCCGACGTGGACGGTGCCGATCATGCCCGGCGGGACGGGCCGCTGATCGTCGTCCAGCACCAGGATCCGAGCACCGGCTGCCGGGGAGACCGTGGCTGTACCGATCAACGAGCCGCGTGCCGCCACCCCGGGGAAGCCGGGCACCACGTACGCGTAGCCAGCGGTGGATTCGGCGGAGAGCGCGGGCAGCAGGTCGGGAAGCGCTGCGGGCCACTCGGTTCCGAGCACCTCCCAGTGCCGCACCGAGGGCAACAGGGAAACACCGGTATGCACGAACCGGGCCAGCGTGCCGGGATCGGCCGCGACCCGTGCGGGCCGGAACCGCTGGATCAGTTCGACCAGTGCCGTCGGATCCTGCCGCTGTGTCTCATCGGCGACGATCACGGTCGCATCCGCCGCGAGCGCGGCTGCCACCTCGACGCCGAGTTCGGTGCTGCCCCAGGCGGCGGCAACCAGTCTCGGCTCCGGACCGCCGACAGTGGCGTCCACGACGGGAGACTCCGGGGAGAAGCCGTCCATTCGGGTGAAGAACTCCCGGTAGGTGAGGGTTTCATCGCCGTAACGAACGGCGGGCCGATCCGCTGACGCGGAGTCGGCGAGGAGCCCGGCGACATCCAGGATCCGGCTCGCCCCGGTTCCCCACGCCGCCACGGCTTCTCTCTCGGCGGACGGCATCACGTCCAGGTCGCCGAGTGTGAGATCCGGGGTGTCGGCGTAGGCGGTGAGGACTCGCAGCATGCGCTGGGCGAGGAGGTGGCCGGTGGTCGGCTCGTAGAGGTCGGTGTTGACGATGACGCTGGCGTCGAAGCCGCCGTCAGCTCCCGCGAAGAAGTTGATGCTGAGGTCGAGCAGGGAGATGTCGAATTCGATGGGGAGAACGGAGATCTCGGCCTCACCGAGGCCCGCTTCACCGGCGGACCAGTCTTCCTCGCGGAAGTGCATCATGGCCTGGAACAGGGGGTTGCGGGAGCGGGAGCGAGGTGGGTTTACCGCCTCCACCACGCGTTCCAGGGGGACGTCCTGGTTGGCGTAGGCGGCGAGGGCGGTGGTGCGGGAGCGGTTCAGCAACGTGCGCAGGGTGGGATTGCCGGTGAGGTCGTTGCGCAGGACCACCATGTTCGCGAGCAGGCCGACCAGGTCGGACGCCACCGGGTAGGAGCGGCCCGCGACCGGGGTGCCGAGCGGAATATCCACTCCCCCACCGAGTTTGTGCAGCAGGGTGACGACGGCGGCCTGGTAGAGCATGAACTCCGACGCTCCGGCGGACTCGGCCAATGTCTTCAGGCGACGCCGCAGTTCGGCGGGCACCTCGAAGGACGTCATGCTGCCCTGTTTGCCGAGGACGGCGGGGCGGGGATGGTCGTG
>NZ_JBSGBY010001060.1:0-1441 GCF_053601505.1 Nocardia sp. NPDC004722 | reverse complement strand
CCGCTACTTCATGGCGGTGATGTAGGGCCGCAGGCCGTGGGTGATGTCCACGCACGCCCCCAGCAGGACGTCACGCTCGACCGGGTCGAGCGGGTGCTTCAACCACAGCCGGGTGCCCAGGATCGGGACCGGCAACGCCTGCCCGGCCCGGTCCCACCAGAAGGTCTCGTCATAAAGGTCGCTGACGATGCGGCGCACGGTCCAGCCGCCGACCGTGCGCACCACGTCGAGCCGGGCGGCCTCGACCCCCATCCGGTCGAGCACGACCATGCGGAACAGTTCCGGGGTGCGCGGTTCCTCCGGATCCGGCACGAAGTGGAAAAGCGTTCCCGCCGTGGACCCTACGGCGGTGGAGGTGTCGGCGCGCTGAATGGTGCCGAGAGAGGTCCCGTCGCCGCGGCTCAGCACCGTCGGCGCGGCATCGCGCGATTCCACCCACACCACGGAGCCGTCGGCGTAGGTGAGGCGGTGCTTGCCCGCGCCACCGTTCTTGAATCCGAACAGGATGGCGGTCTTGGCCCCGAACCCGTTCCCGGCCCCCTGTACTCCGACGGCGAGCGGATCACCGGGCCCGGCGTTGAACGTGATCTTCAAGGCGTTGCTCGCCTTGTGAACGACCCGGCCCTCGATCATCGTCGAGCCGTCCTGCGGCGCTGACATCGTTCGATGGTAGGCCCCGGCGCAGCTGGTCCGAGGGGGTTTCGGCATGCCACGCCGGACGCGCCACGCCGCTCAGCCGTTCGGGAATCCCACCTTGGCCAGGGCCGTGGTCCAGTCGGTGGCGATGGCCACCTGCGCGTCGACGAGCGCGACCTTGCCACCGCAGACCAGGCTGTGCAGCTTGTTCTCGACGCCGTCCTTGGGATTGTTGGGTCCGGCGCCCGCCTGATGGCCGGGTGACGGCGGTTCGACCCAGATATTGCGGGGATCGTTGGGGTCGCCACCGAGTTCCAGCGAGATGAGGTGGTCGTACTCGGCGTCGTGGGCGTCGCCGGTGTAGTCGTAGGACTTGATGTTGGCGGCCTTCTCGGTATTGGTGACCGAGCTGTTCGGCCGAATCGTGGCCGTGTAACCGGACTTACAGATGGTCTCGGCCAGGTTCGCCGCTGTCACTTTGGGATTGGTGGCGCCCGGCGTGCAGTTGGGGTCCGGCAACGGCTCACCGGTGGAGGTCTTGCGGTAGTGGCAGCTGCCGGGCGCGGGCTGGGCCGCCGCGGTGTAGCTGGACTGCGGACCGGGACCGACCGGGATGGTGCCTTCCTTCTCCTTGGCCGCGGGCTGCGGAACCGCCTGTGCGGGAGCGTTGGCGGGCTTGGCCGCCTCCTTGGAGCATCCCGCGATCAAACCCACGACCAGCAGGGCTATCGCAAGCCCTTTGTGCGCCTTCATAACTTCCCCTGCTCGAGCCGGACAGCAGCCTAATTGTGCGTTACCCCTTGGC
>NZ_JBSGBY010001059.1:0-1442 GCF_053601505.1 Nocardia sp. NPDC004722 | reverse complement strand
CGGGCGCCGGGGCCGGGGCTGCGGCGGGTGCGGGGGCGGCGGCCGGGGCAGGCTCGGAACCGGCCTCGCCGATCACGCCGAGTTCGCCACCGACCTCGACCACGTCGTCCTCACGGGCGACGATCTTCACCAGAACGCCTGCGGCCGGGGACGGGATCTCGGTGTCGACCTTGTCGGTGGAGACCTCGAGCAGCGGTTCGTCGACCTGGACCGTGTCCCCTTCCTGCTTCAGCCACCTGGTCACAGTGCCCTCGGTGACGCTCTCACCAAGAGCGGGCATCTGGACGGAGAAGGTCATGCCGTTGGCTCCTCTGACTGCTCGTCGGGTTAAACAGTTCGTCTCTCCGCGGGCGTGGCATCGCGGGTCGCGATGTCGGCCCGACGGCCACCGAACATTCTGTGGCACCGGAGATCCGTGTTGGTTCTTGTTCCGCTCACCATCCTTGCACTCGCCCGGGTGCGGCGTGTCACAGGGCGGCGGTTGCGCCGACCTCTTCGTGTCGCATTCCGGAGTGTGAGCACCGGATGTCCCTGGCGTGAGGCTGGATTGACGGGATGGCATGACACGTATCACGTTTGCGCGCGACGCGGGCGGCGGGGGTGCCACTGGGCGGGAGTCGCGGCCGGTGTGTGGCGGTTGCGGTGGGCTAGCTGAGACGCGGCCGCAACCCGCGGGACGGCGTGCGTGCCGCGACACTGTACAGCATCCGACACTCGCGGTCCGCTCCGCCGCCGATGTGATTTCGATGCACCCGTCGCGGACGATTGCCGCATGCGCTGCGGGACGACCGTCGCGCCCTGCATCCGTTCCGTGTCTCGGGGCTGTCCCGGTGCCGTCGGAACGTGGGCGGCGTCCGCGCGCTGATCGAAGGCTCTCCGCCGCCGGGCGGCGAGCCCTCCGAATCCGGGGCATCCTCGTCCGGCGGGTGGCCTGAGCTGGGGCTGAGGAGTCGCTGTGGTGCTGCTTAGGACTTGATCGGGAGAGTTGCGGTCGCTTGTCCGAGTGGCACTATCGAGATATCCGGCGGTGTTCTCGATGGGCCGGGGAGGAGGTTGCCGGTATGGGTTTGATGGACCTGTTCGGGCGCAGCGGAACCGGTCGTCGCGGCGACGCCGACCCCGACGACATGCGTCATCTCATCGCCTGGACCCGAAGCCATTACGGCGTCGAGGCTTTCGTCGAGCCCCGCACCACGGTCTCGGACGTCTCGGTCATCCTGGTCGCCCACGACGGCGCCTGGACCCGCCGCGTAGTCGGCGAACGTGGCGCCCAACGCCTCTCATCCACCCTCGGCATCCCGGTCTACGACGCCCGCCGCGTCGGCTACCCCCAACGCCTCCGCGACTACGAATCCCGCCGCCGCATCCTGGAACGCCGAGCCGCCCAAGACTTCTGACCTGATTGCGAAGAGAGACGCCCGCCCCGCACTATCGCGGGGCCC
>NZ_JBSGBY010001058.1:0-1449 GCF_053601505.1 Nocardia sp. NPDC004722 | reverse complement strand
CCCCCGCACTGCCCTTGGGGTTTCAGGGGCGAAGCCCCCGTAGTACTTGCCTCGCGGCGACTAGACGCGGCCGATGGCGGCGGCCATCACCCGCATCCCCGATCGGCCTCTCGGTCACGACCAAGCTGGCCCCCAAGGTGTTCCGCTCGCAGATGATGGCCCTGTACTTCTTCTCCGTCGGCATCGGCACCTCGATGTCGGGCGTGCTGTCGAAGTTCTACGACCCCTCCCACGAACTCGCCTACTTCGGCATCACGGGCGTGGTGGCCATGATCGTCGGCGCGTGCGTCTGGGCCGTCGCCCCCTGGATCAGTCGGCACATGGAAGGCGTGCACTGACACCGGTAGTCAGTACTTAAGTACGACAGATTCCGGCGCGTTCGAATCTTCATAACGTTGTTCTCATCAAGTTCGAACAAACAAGGAGAACAGCAATGAGCGACATGAACGAGCTGGTCGAGCGCTACCTGACCGCCTGGAACACCACCGACGCGAGCGCCCGGGCGGCCCTGGTGGCCGAACTGTTCACCGAGGACGCGGAATACACCGACCCGCTGGTGTCGGTGCGCGGCCACGACGGGCTCGCCGCCACCATCGCCGCGGTCCAGGGTCAGTTCGCCGGCCTCGAATTCACCCTCGGCGCACCGGTCGACACCAACCACCACATCGCCCGCTTCACCTGGCACCTGGGCGCGCCCGGCGCCGAGCCGCTGGTCATCGGGTTCGATGTGGCGGCCCTCGCCGAGGACGGGCGCATCCAGCGGGTGTACGGCTTCCTGGACCAGGTGCCCGCGGGTCTCTGAGGCCGGATGTCACCTCAGTTGCGCGGCAAGCTCTTTCAGCTCGCCGCGCGAGGTGACACCGAGTTTCGGATACGCCTTGTACAGGTGGTAACCCACCGTGCGGTGGCTGAGGAACATCTGCGCCGCGATATCCCGATTCGACAATCCCTGGGCGGCCAGCCGGACGATCTGCAACTCCTGCGGAGTCAATCCGGTGGCCGCGTTCGGGGCGGATCCGGTGTCGGCCGAGTCGGTCGATTCGGCGGCTCCGGAAGCGGTCAATTCATGGCGGGTGCGGCGGGTCCACGGGGCCAGTTCCAAACGTTCGAAGACCTCGAGGGCCTCGTAGAGGTGGGTGCGGGCCTCGGATTTGCGGCGGGCGCGGCGCAGCCATTCGCCGAACAGCAGTGCGGTGCGGGCGAATTCGATGGGGCGCGATTCGCGGTCGTGGGTCGCGAGGGCTTGAAGGTACAGGTCCTCGGCGTGCTCGTCGTCTAGTAGCGCGCGGCAGCGCAGCGCCAGGGCTTCCGCCCAGGGCTGGCCTACCGATTGGGCCCAGCCTTCGAAGTGCGCGGTCGGCATGTTCGTCAACACTTTGGTGCTGCGCAGCGAGGTGCGCCCGGACGCCGCCTTCCGCGACCTGCTGGCCCAGGTGCGCCGCACCGACC
>NZ_JBSGBY010001057.1:0-1454 GCF_053601505.1 Nocardia sp. NPDC004722 | reverse complement strand
CGGTGATACACCGGGCGCGGCCTCATGTTTGCGGGGTCAGCCGTGGTGGGCGAGTTCGGGTGGGAGTTCGCGGGCGGTGTGGCGGGCGAGGTTCTTGGCGAGCTCGGCGGCGACCACGGCGTGCCCGGCCATGGTCAGGTGGATGCGGTCGGCGGAGAGCCAGTCGGGCCGCGATCGTGCCGGGTGGTCCCAGAATTCGGTGAGGACGGCGTCGTGGCGGTGTGCGACCCGGCGCACCGATTCGGCGAATCCGGCGAAGAGCGGGCGCAGCGGGGCCATGCGGCCGGTGAAGGCGTCGGCGAGGGTGAACAGCGACAGGCGCGCACCGGTCGCGGCCACCCGCGCGCACAGTTCGTCGAGCGCGGCCTCGACGTCGGGGAGGGCGGCGTCGCGCAGGAACAGATCGTTGCCGCCGCAGGTGATGTGGACCAGATCGGGGTGGAAGGCTTCCAGTGCCGGGAGTTGCGTGGCGGTGACGTCGGCGAGGACCGCGCCCTCGACACCGGTGTTGAGGTAGTCGGTGCGCGGGTGTGCGGCCAGCAGCCAGCGCGCCACACGGTCGGCCCACGGCACGTTCTCGTAGCCGGGCCACGGGTCGCCGGTGCCCGCGGCGGTGGAGTCGCCGATGACGGCGAAACGCCGCCAAGGCACGTCGCGCAGCAGCGCGGACGCGGCCGCGTCGGACAGGGTGAACGGGTCGGTGTTTTCGGTGCGCTCGCTCATGCGGGTGTCTCCTGGACTGGGGTGGGCAGCGGGGTGCGGGTGGGCAGGGCGGCGAGGACGGCCGCGGCGACCGCGATGGCGGCGCACACGGCGAACAGGGTGTGGAAGGCGGTCAGCGGCTGGGTCGGGTGGGCGGCGAAGACGGCGGCCAGCACCGCCACCCCGAGCGCGCCCCCGGATTGCCGCGCGGTGAGATTCATGCCGACTCCGGCCGCGAACCGTTGCGGCGGAAGCGATCTCGCGGCGATGGTGCCGAGCACGGTGATCAGGATCCCGATGCCTCCGCCGCCGAGGATCCCGGCCGGAATCCACGCCTTCCACAGCGCGGGCGTGGCATTCCAGACCCCGCTGCTCATGTAGAGGGTGGAGGCGGCGAACATGAGCGCGCCCAGCACCGCCAGCCGGCGTTGCCAACCGACCGGTGCGCGTCCGGCGGCGACCGCGGTGACCATGGAGGCGACCGCGCCGACGGTCATCGCCCCGGCCGAGCGCAGCACCGAGTAGTGCCACATGCTGTCGAGCCACAGCGGCCCCGCCAGCAGCCAGGCGAACATGGTCGCGCCGAAGACGAAGGCGACGGAATTGACCTGCGCGTAGGAACGACTGCGCCACAACGACACCGCGATGGCCGGACGCGGATGCCGCCGCGACCGCCACAACGCCAGCGCCAGCAGCGCGAGCCCGCCCAGTCCACAGCCCAGGGTGCGCCAGTCGCCCCAGCCCCACTGCTG
>NZ_JBSGBY010001056.1:0-1462 GCF_053601505.1 Nocardia sp. NPDC004722 | reverse complement strand
GCCTTTTCGATGAGAGGGCGCAGGACTGCGAGGTAGTGGCGGTTGACCGCCTCGCGGACGGCGGTGCGCGCGACCGGATCGGGTTCGAGGTTGGCGGCGGCGGTCATTGCGCGCTCGCGGGGGTGGTCATAGAAGTAGCGCACCCAGCTCCCGAGCAGGCTGCGCATCGACCCGAAGAAGTCCTCACCCCACGGCAGTTCCGCGATTTCCGCCTCCATCGCCACGCGGATCCGCACGCTCGCCAGCTCGGCCAGATGCACGTACATGTCAGCCTTGTCGGCGAAGTACTGGAAGAGGCTGCCCTTCGAAACGCCGGCCTCCCGGCAGATCGTGTTCAGGCTGCCCCGACTGAATCCGCGCTCGGCGAACTCGGCCTCCGCGGCCGCGAGAACCGCCGCCCGGCGTTCGTCCGGGAGCCGATCCCATGTCCCCGTCGGCACCGACGACCTCCTTCACCAGCACACCATTGACTACTCAACGGTAGCGATCGTACATTATGACCAGTGGTCATATGACCACTGGTCATAAGGAGTGAGCGATGTCAACAAGCTCGAACGACTTCCGGGCCTGCGTCGTCGGCGCGGGATCGGCGGGAATCGCCGCAGTGAAGGTGCTCGCCGAACGCGGTATCGATGTGGACTGCTACGAGCTGTCCGACCGGGTCGGCGGCAATTGGGTCTGGGGCAACAGCAACGGCGTGTCCGCGGCCTACAAGTCGTTGCACATCAACACCTCCCGGCATCGGATGGAATTCAGCGACTTCCCGATGCCTTCGCATCTGCCCGAGTTCGCGCGCCACGACCAGATCGCCGACTACTTCGCCGCATACGTGCGGAATTTCGGCCTCGAGGACCACATCCGGTTCAAGACCGGTGTCACGCACGTCGCGCCGCAACCCGACGGCACGTTCGAGGTATCCCTCTCCACCGGCGAGACCCGCCACTACGACGCGGTGCTCGTCGCCAACGGCCACCACTGGGATCCACGAATGCCCGAACCGATGTTCCCGGGCGCGGACGGCTTCTCCGGCCGGATCATGCATTCCCACTCCTACACCGAGGAGTCGCAGCTGGCGGGCCGCCGGGTGGTCGTGGTCGGCATGGGCAATTCGGCAATGGACATCGCCGTCGACGCGTCGTATCACGCGCATGCGACCTACCTTTCGGCCCGGCGCGGCGTTCACATCATCCCGAAGTACGTGTGGGGCAGGCCCTATGACCAGATCGGCGGGAGCGAATGGATCCCGGCGTCCCTGCGCTGGCCTCTGGCCAGGCGACTGATGGCGGCGGCGACCGGGCCGATGACCCGCTATGGGCTGCCCGAGCCGGATCACAAGTTCGCCCAGGCGCATCCGACCATGTCGAGCACCGCGATCCGGTGATCAGCACGAAAAGCGTGCAGGCCAAGGAGTATTGGTCGGTGCGCGGATCGAGGTAGCGCCCCGACACCTGTTCGGGCGAGG
>NZ_JBSGBY010001055.1:0-1471 GCF_053601505.1 Nocardia sp. NPDC004722 | reverse complement strand
ACCCCGGCCGCCGCCCGCACGATCGGCCCGGCCAGGGCGAAGGCCAGCAGAATCTCCGCCGCGAACGCGAAACCCAGTGCGGCCGCGGCGAACAGGCCCAGATGCGCGCGCTGGATGACCACCGCCACCGCGGCCAGCGCCAGCCCCGCCACCGCGCCCGCGATCCGCAGCCGCCGCGACACCACGTCGGCACGGGACACCCCGACCGGGGCCAGCGCCTCCACCGGCGACACCCGGTACACCTGCCGTGCCGCCACCGCCGAAGCGGCCACATTGGTCAGCGTGGCCGCCGCGATCGCCGCCGGAATCGCGTAACCGGGCAGGATGTATTGCAGCCGCGCGTCCATCATCTGGGTGAAAGCGCCCGGCAGCAGGCCGATCGCGTATCGGCCGACGAACACTCCCAGCACCGCGCCGAGCAGACCGCCGATCACCCCGAGCGTCACGGCCTCCGCGATCACGTCCCGCACGATGGTCTGCCGCCGCGCGCCGATGGCCCGCAGCATGGAGATCACCGGCCGTCGTCCGGCCAGCGCCATGCTCATGGTGTTGTAGATCAGGAACGCCGACACCACGAATGCCAGGCCCGCGCCCATGGACGCGATGAACCGCACCATGACCACGCCGTTGTTGCTCTGCGCCGCCCGCGCGGCCGGGGTGTCGACCAGCGCCCGCCCGGCCACCACCGCGGTGATCGCCGACTTCAATTGCGCGATATCGGTATTCGGTTTCGCGACGATCAGCACCGAATCCAGCTGCCCCACTCGCCCGGTGAGCTGCTGGGCCACCGGCAGCGGCGCGATCAGATAGTGGCCGCCGTTCAAGCCGGACAACCGCTCACCCGACAGCACGGCCGCCACGGTCACCGTGCGCGACCCCAGCCGCACCACCTGTCCCTTGGTGAATCCCGTTGCGGGCCCGGCCAGGACGCCGTTCGGCACCGCGAGCAGGTCGGTCAGCTCGCTGCCCTGTACCGCGCCCTTCAGATCACTGCCCAGCGCCGCGCTCGATCCGTCCACCCCCACCACCAGCAACCGGTCCGCGTCCGGCCCGGCACTGGCGCGCAGCATGGGCACCGCCGCCGCCACCCCCGCCACCGCGGCCACGTCGGCACGCACCTGCTGCGGGAATCCGGCATCGGTGACGCCGGAGATCTCCAGTGCCGCATCGCCGGACAGCCCGGCCGCCAGCCGCGTCACCGACCCGGTGAGCGATCCCGAAATACCGATGACGGCCACCAGAAAGGCCGAGCACACGGTGAGTACGACGATCGACGCTACGGTCCGCCCCCAGTGCGTGGTGAACTCGCGAATGGTGAACAGCCGCAGCCGGTCCAGCAGCGCGATCATGGATCAACGCTAGGTTCTGCCCTCACCGGTGGCCGTCGATGTCGCCAATGGTGAGGCCGTGCGCCTGGTTCAGGGGGAGGCGGGCAGCGAAACCAATTACGGTTCGCCGCGTGATGCCGCTC
>NZ_JBSGBY010001054.1:0-1471 GCF_053601505.1 Nocardia sp. NPDC004722 | reverse complement strand
GAGTTGGATGCGCTCTCGGAGATCCTCGAGACGGTGCGGCTACGCGGCCGCACGGTCGGTCGGCACACCGCCGAACCCGGTGCGCCGGTGCGGGTTCCGGCCGGGCGGGTGCTGCACATCGTGGAACGCGGCACGGTGCGGGTGCGCGTCGACGGTGAATCCGCCGACACCACGGTCGATTCCGGGGACATGGTGGTGCTTGCCCGCGGCGACGCCCACGAGCTGGAGGCGGTGGACGGGCCCGCCTCCTGGGTGACCGGCTCGTTCCTGGTGGACGAACCGCAGGCGGCCCCACTGCTTTCCGTGCTCGCCCCCGCGATCGTCATCTGCGGCAGCGGCGCCGGCCGGGAGTGGCTGCCGTTGAGCCTGAATCTGCTGCTGGTGGAGGTCACCGACCCCAGACCCGGTGCGGCCGCGATGATCTCGCGAATCCTGGACCTGCTGTTCATCCACGCGCTGCGCGCCTGGTCCACCGACGCGGCCGCCCCCGGATGGCTCACCGCCGCACTCGATCCCGCCCTCGCCCCGGTGCTGACCGCCATCCACCGCTCCCCCGCCGCCCCCTGGTCCGTCTCGGACCTCGCGGCCCTGGCGTCCATGTCCCGCACCACCTTCACCGACCGCTTCACCCGCCGCATGGGCCAGCCCCCGGCCGCCTACCTGGCCGACCGCCGCCTGGCCCGCGCCGCAACCCTGCTGCGCACCACCCCAATTCCGATCGCCGCCCTGGCCCACCAGGTCGGCTACGACTCCGAAGCCGCCTTCAGCCGCGCCTTCCGCCGCCGCTACGACGTCCCACCCCTGCGCTACAGGAAGGGCGACGGACAGCTGAACTAGCGCCCCTGGCAGTGGAGTACCTCTCGGCCCCCGGGTGCGGCCGCGACGTGCGCAGCGGCCACCAACCTGGCAGAACGCAGGCGGCAGCCACCCGGCGCGGCCGCGACGTGCGCAGCGGCCACCAACCTGGCAGAACGCAGGCGGCGGCCACCTAGCGCGGCGACGATGCGGGCAGCCGACCACCAGCCTGGTCGAGGCCTGCGTGGCGGCCACCAACGCGGCGCAAGCGGCGGCCGTCAGCCCAGGCGGGTCCGTTTCGGGCGGAGCCGATCACGGAATTCGCCGGTCCGGCCGCGGATCTGGGCTACCGGGGTCAGACCAGGGCGTCGTCCGCTGCGCTGGGTTCTGCCGCAGGCCGGGCGGTGCGCAGCAGTAGTCCACAGCCCAGGGCCGCCGCCACCATCACGAGCGCACCGGCCACGGCCATGGCGTTCATGCCCGAGGTGAAGGCGGCGCGGGCGGAGGTGAGCAGGGCGTCACCGGTTGGGCCGGGCAGTGCGGCGCTGACACCGACTGCGCCGCCGAGGGTTTCGCGGGCGGTGTGGGTCGCGGCGGCGGGCAGGTCGGCGGGGACGGCGTGGTCGATGTGGTGTGCGTAGACGGCCGCGCCGATGCTGCCGAGTATCGCGATGCC
>NZ_JBSGBY010001053.1:0-1474 GCF_053601505.1 Nocardia sp. NPDC004722 | reverse complement strand
CCGGGTGGAATCCTCGACGCCGCGCAGCAGCCGCTCGACCTCGGCGTCCTCGCCGGGCGAGTCCAGTCGCACCCACTCCCCGGCGGTGAATTCCGCACCCCCGCACAGCACCTCACGCCACGACACCACGCGCGCCGCCGGGAGTCCGGCGCGGCGCACCGCGTCCTGGAACAACGTCACCCGCCGATTGCCAGGATTGCCGACCACCGCGAGGCGCACCCCCGCACCGCTCATTCGGCCACGGCGGTGTAGCGACGGTCGCGCGGATCGTCGGCGGCGTCCTCGGTTTCACTTTCGGTCAGATCCACGCTGACACCGTCGGGTTCCAGGGCCTTGCGCAGTCGTTCCTGCATGGACTCGGAGATGAAGTGGTGGTGCAGATCCAGGGTCCGCAGATGGGTGAGCGGCTGGCCGTTCAGCAGTGCCGCCGCACCCTCGTCGCCGAGCGTGCCCAGCGACAGATCCAGCGTCGACAGGCGCGCCACCACCGGCGCGGCGGCCACCGCGGCGGCGATCTCGTCCTGGATCTCGCTGTTGCGCAGGCCCAGATAGGTCAGGTTGGGGAACCGCTCACCCGAGAGCAGCGGCGCGAGGTCGGCGACCGTGGCGGTGCCACCGTAATTGGATACTCCCAGCCAGATTTCGAGATGTTCCAGCGCGGGCAGGGTGCTCGCCGCGATTCCGCGCACCACCGCCGCGTCCAGACCACCGGTCTCCACGGTCAGGGTGCGCAGCTTGGCGTGCTCGGTCGGGGGAAATGCCAGGTGCTCGCCGCCGCGCACCCGAAGTTCTTCCAGTTCAGGGAAATTGGCCAGCAGCGGCGTGACGTCGGACTGCTGGATCCAGGAGATCTCGGCCTCTTCGTAGGTGATGTCGCCGACGAAGAGGGCGCGCAGCGCGGGGAACTGGTCCTTCACGGCGATCAGTTCCTCGATCACCATGGTGGAGGGATGGTCGTAGGCCTCGCCCCACAAGCCGACGATCAGCGCGACCACCCGTGTGGTGTCGACCTCGGCGCGGAAGCGGGCGAACGCCTGCGGCCAGGTCTCCTCGGAATCCCCGTACGGCTCGATCGCGATGGCCCAAGCCGCCGCGGCCGGGGCAGGCCAGTTCTCACGCGCCTCCGCAGGCGCGTCCGCCTCGGGGTAGCCGAAGACGGGCAGGCCGTGAAATTGCTGCAGGTGTTCCGAAATGGTCATGTGACGGGCTCCGTACGCCGTGGCGGTGGTTGATCCTGCTGTGCAGCCAGTTCTACCAAGCCCGCCCGACAATTGCCGGAAGAGGGCCAGCAGCGGCGTGAATTGTCGTACCCCGGCGCTAGTTTCGACAGCAAGCCGGACGCATCAGCACCGGCGAGAATCCGGGGAGGACCTCATGTTCCGTCAGGGCGATGTACTGATCATGCCGATCAGGCGCGCAGGCCGCCAACGCCGCCGCGCGTTCCCTGGTCGTCTCTCCGCACCGCGCGGGCGGC
>NZ_JBSGBY010001052.1:0-1477 GCF_053601505.1 Nocardia sp. NPDC004722 | reverse complement strand
CCTCACCGTTGGCGCCGAAGGTGTAGTGGTCGAGCCAGGCGTTGGGCTGATACGGCAGCGCGCGGGCCGGGCGGGTGCCGGATTCCTGCGCGGGCAACGCATTCGAGGTCGGCGACGGGTTGGTCTGGGCGGAACAGGTCGCCGTGGAGATCACCGCGGAGGTGTCCGGCAGCGTCGGCAGTCCGGTGACCGGCGACGCGAAGTTGAACATGCCGGTCAGGTCGCCGCACACCGAGCGCCGCCACGCGCTGATATTGGGGCAGGTGGCCTTCTTGCCCAGCGCGGCCGTCCAGGTCTCGAGGAAGCGCAGCACCGAAGTGTGGTCGAACACTTCGGAACTCACCCAGCCGCCGCGCGTCCACGGCGACACCACGATCAGCGGCACCCGGAAACCGAGCCCCACGGGAACCCCGTTGATGAACTCGTCCGCGGTGCCGCCGGGCGCGACCGGCGGCGGCACATGATCGAAGAGTCCGTCGTTCTCGTCGTAGTTGAGGATCAGCACCGTCGAGTTGAAGACGTTCGGATCGGCGTTGAGCGCGTTGATCACGTTGTGCACGAAGTGCGCACCATTGTTCGGCGGGGCGTCGGGATGCTCGGAGGACCACTGGTCCGGCACGATCCACGACACCTGCGGCAGCTTGCCCCCGACCACATCGGCCTGGATCGCGGCCACGATGTCGTCCGGCGTCTTACCGGTGGTCGCGGGCACCGACCCCATGCCGTTGACCGCCAGCGGGCTACCGGGCGCGGCGTTGGCGAACTGCTTGAAGTACGCGAGTGCGTTGTCCCCGTAGTTGTCTGCCGCGTTCTGGTACACCTTCCAGCTGACGCCCGCGTTCTGCAACGCCTCGGCATAGGTCTGCCAGCTCAGCCCGGATTCGTCACCGCCGTCGTTGGCGGGCCCGCCCGCGGTCCCGGCCGGATCGATCCAACCGCTCCAGTGATAGGTGCGGTTCGGCCCGGTCGCGCTGAGCACCGAGCAGTGATAGGCGTCGGCGATGGTCCAGTTGTCGGCCAGCGCGTAATGAAACGGAATGTCCTTGCGCCCCAGGTATCCCATGGTGCGCACGCTCCCCTTGGCCGCCACCCACGCATCCAGGTGCCCGTTGTTCCACGCAGCATGCTGATCCGCCCACGCATGCGGCAGATCCCCGTCACACTGCGCCGCGTTCTCCGACCCCGCCCCGCTCAACGCCCAAGGATATTGCCGCCCACCACCATTGGGCTGATTGAACACACTGTTCCCCCCGCCCAGCAGAATCGTCGCCTTGTCCCCGAACCCCCGAACCCCTTTCAACGTCCCGAAATAATGATCAAACGACCGGTTCTCCTGCATCAGGATCACCACATGCTTGACATCGGCGATGGTCCCACTCGCCGCCCCCGCGACCCCCGCCCCCAAACCCCCCCCGCCCTCGACCAAAGACCCCCCCACCCCAACCCCCCCCCCAAACAAAACGAACACAAAACCTCC
>NZ_JBSGBY010001051.1:0-1482 GCF_053601505.1 Nocardia sp. NPDC004722 | reverse complement strand
GGCGTGACGCCGCGAGTTCGCGGCGGGCGCCGGCCGCGCGCCGGGCGGTGCCGCGGGCACCGGCCAGCAGAATGACCAGTCCGGCCATGCCGACGCCGCCCACCACGATGCCGTAGAGGAACAGCAGGCCGGTCGACCCGGTCACGTGGTAGCCGAACACGGCGAAATTGTCGGTCAGCGCGTGGGTGTTGCCGCCATTGGCGAGAACGCCCGCGACGCCGACGATCACCGCGGCGATCAGAACGACGAGTCCGATGATGACAATCATGATGTTCCTTCGGTTGTACTCGTTTTGCTGCCGCTTACCCGGGTTCGCCCAGTTCATGCCCGCCGTTTGATTCCGTGTCGGCGGGTACCCCGCCCACAGCAGGCATCGGGCACTTCGCCCTGCCAGATTCGAGGTATCGACCATGACCACGGGACCGGCGTCGGAGATTCCGCCCCTCGACGACGCTGCGGACTTCTCCCGCGCGACACCGCCGCGACAGGGACACGCAGCGGCCGCGAGCAAGAATTGGGCGGGTTTCGCGCTGGTGATCTTCGGTGTCCTCGCCACCGCCGTCGCGTTCACGGCCTTGTGGCTGGACCGGTCGAGCCTCGGGCTGGCCGCCACGGTGGTCGCGGCCGTCGCACTCCTGGGCGGCACGTCGGTCCTGGCGCTGGAACGGCACGGGGGCAGCGGACTCGAAGGGCGGAAGTAGCGAGTTTGGTTGTGGCACAACGGGATATGCCGTCAAGGGGTCGGCTGTATCCGACAGCGGGCCACTGAGGAAGGGAGCTCCTATGAGTGCCACGGACAAGGCCAGGAACAAGGCCGACGATATCGCGGGCAAGGCCAAGGAGAAGTTCGGCGCGGCGACCGACAATCCGGACAAGGAAAACGAAGGCAAGGTCGACCAGGCCAAGGCCAACGTCAAGGACGCCGCCGAGAAGGTCAAGGACGCCTTCCGGCACTGACGCCGTACCCGCGAACGTCCCGCCCCCACTCCCCAGGGGTGGGGGCGGCGGCCGTTTTCCGGACCTGACCTGCACTGTTCGGGTCGAATGGTTAGCGGGGACGGTAACGGGTACCCCGGAGTTATCGGTCGGATATCGCTGCCGAAAGGTGCGCGACCGAACACGAGCTGCGCCACCGCGCACACAGCCGGACCGACGACGACGACGTCGGAGCGCCTCGAGATCGCCGTCCGAAGGGACCGCGACCAGCGATAACCGTCGCGTCTTGTCAAACAATCGGCAGGATCACGATTCGATCCACTCGGGTGGTAGGTATGCGCCCGAGTCGACATCACGATCGAGGGATGCCCGATGAGTACGACAACAGCTCGTTCGACCCGGCCCAAGAACCCGTCGAAACCCGCCGACAGCTACGACAATATCGAGCCGCGGTTCGCCGAACTCGCCGCACTGGCGCACAACGACCCGCGCAGGCCCGTGCTGCGGAACGAGATTCTGCGGCTGTGCATGTCGCTGGCCGACCAT
>NZ_JBSGBY010001050.1:0-1484 GCF_053601505.1 Nocardia sp. NPDC004722 | reverse complement strand
GGTCGGCGGTGCCGACCGTGCCGGGGCAGCCCGAGGGTGTGGCCAATCGCGCCATCGAGCGCAAAGTGTCCGAACTGGACGGCCATAAATCCCTGTATTCGGACTCCTACTACGACCAGGATGAGTTCGCCGCGCTCTACTACGGCGACGGCACCTACTCCTCCCTCAAGAAACGCTACGACCCGGATTCTCGTCTACTGGATCTGTATTCGAAGGCGGTGCAACGCAAGTGACCACGTTCAAGGACCGTTCCGATGTCTTCGCCGAGCTCGGAACCAAACTCACCATCGCGGAGATCTTCGAGACGCTGCTCGACGGTCCGGTCCCCATCCGGCTGACGTGTTACGACGGCAGCAGCACCGGCCCGCTGGACTCCGAGTTCGGCCTGGAGATCCTCAGCCCGCGCGGAGTCAACTACATCGTCACCGCGCCCGGCGATCTGGGCATGGCCCGCGCCTATGTCGCCGGTGACCTCGCCACCACCGGCGTCGAGCCCGGCGACCCCTACGAACTGCTGAAGGCCATGGCGGGCATGAAGTTCCGCCGTCCCACCGCCCTGCAGTTGGTGGTCATCGCCCGCTCGCTGGGCTGGGAACTGCTCAAGCCGATCGCCCCGCCGCCGCAGGAGACGTTGCCGCGCTGGCGGCGCATCGCGCTGGAAGGGTTGCGGCACAGCAAGACTCGCGACGCCGAGGCCATCCACCACCACTACGACGTGTCCAATACGTTCTACGAGTACGTGCTGGGCCCGTCCATGACCTACACCTGCGCGGCCTACGAGGATCCCTCCTGGACCCTGGAACAGGCACAGGAGAACAAGTACCGCTTGGTCTTCGACAAGCTGAACCTGAAGCCCGGCGACCGGCTGCTCGACATCGGCTGCGGCTGGGGCGGCATGGTGCGCTACGCCGCCAAGCGCGGCGTCCACGTCATCGGGGCCACCCTCTCGGCCGAACAGGCCGAATGGGCGCAGGCCAAGATCGCCGAGGAGGGCCTGTCCGAGCTGGCCGAGGTCCGCCACTCCGACTACCGCGACGTGCGCGAGGGCGACTTCGACGCGGTGTCCTCCATCGGACTCACCGAGCACATCGGCGTCGCCAACTACAAGGCCTACTTCGAATTCATCCAGTCGAAGCTGAAGGTCGGCGGGCTGTTCCTCAACCACTCCATCACCCGGCACGACAACACCCGCACCACCAAGGCGGGCGACTTCATCGACCGGTACGTGTTCCCCGACGGCGAGCTCTCCGGCTCCGGGCGCATCATCTCCGAGATCCAGAACGTGGGCCTGGAAGTGCTGCACGAGGAGAACCTGCGCCAGCACTACGCGCTGACGCTCGCCGAGTGGTGCGACAACCTGGTGAAGAACTGGGATGCCGCGGTGGACGAGGTCGGCGAGGGCACGGCCAAGGTGTGGGGCCTCTACATGGCGGGCTGCCAGCTCGGGTTCGAACGGAATGTGGTGCAGCTGCACCAGGTTCTGG
>NZ_JBSGBY010001049.1:0-1498 GCF_053601505.1 Nocardia sp. NPDC004722 | reverse complement strand
GCACACCGGCGACGGGATTGGTGACACCGGCGGGAGCCGTGGCACCGGCCAGCGGACTCGCCGTGCCCGGCGCGCTCGCGCCCGGCAGCGCGGACGTCGGCGAGACACCGGACGGAGCACCGGCCCCCTGACCGGGCAGGCCGGACGTGGATTGACCGGGAACCGGCGAGCTCGACTGTCCCGGAACGGAATTCGCGGCGGCGGGGTGGGCCGCGGCAGGGTTCGCGGACGCGGGCGTACCGGCCTGCTGGCCCGCGCCGCCGGGCGCGACACCGCTCAGATCAGCCCCCGCCGGATGCGAAAGTCCCTGGCTCACATGCTGGGTGAACTGGTTGTACTGGTCCATGACATGACCGACACCCAGATCGACCTTCAGATCGGAGTGGAACCAGACGCCGTCCGGGCCGACATGCGCGTCCACGGTCCACTGGGTGCCCAGGAACGCACCGACACCCTGGCCGTCGGTGGCGCCGACGCCGTCGAAGGGACCGGTGGCCCCGGACATGTCGGGCAGGTGTGCGCCATCGGTGCCGGGCAGGTGCATGCCGGGAAGATGGGGCAGCGCGAAGCCGGGCAGGCTCTGCAGGAAATTGGGCTGCAACGGGTCGAGCGTGGGCGCCTGCGGTTGCACGGGCGCGGGCACCATGTCGGCGGCCGGATTGTCCAGCGGCAGACCGAGGTGCGCACCGGGGGCGGGCAGACCGGACTCGTTGTCGGGCAGGCCGATTCCATGGAAACCGGCGATCGAGGCGTCGGGTTGCCGCGGGTCGTACGAGCCCGGGAACAGTCCGGCGTCGGTGCCGTGGTGGTAGTCGTCGAGCGGGCCGAAGGGCGTGCTCACCGGCGCGACCGTGGCGGGACCGAGGTGCTGGGCGGGTACCTGGTCGGCCGTCAGATCCGGGAAGGTGACCGTCGGGCTGGGCACGTTCGGCTGCGGGTCGTTGGCCTGCGACCAGCCCACGGATTTGCTGTCGTGGGTGATGGCCGCGTTGCTGCCGCGATTGCCGCTGGCGGCGACGAGCGCACCGCCGGTGACGTACGCGCCTGCCCTGGCCACCCGGGCGACACCGGTGGCAATGCGATAGGCGGCGTCGCCTCCCTTGTCATCGGCGGCGTCATCGTCGGAGAAGGGCAGATCACGTGTCATACAGGCTCCGCTCTCAGGGCTCCGGCGGGGCCGTCGCGCGGCCTGCCGGACCAAACTCATTTCACACCCTATTTCCGGATAACCGGTCTGTCACATCCACCAGGTAGGTGGCGGTGTGCCCATAGGGGTGCCACACAGCTTGTCACCCCTGCATATCAGTACGGAAGACCCATTTTCAGGGTGCATACCGGACCTTGCGGACATAACACCGTCCGATTTGCACTGTGCCCCGCTCCCGAGCGGGAGCGGGGCACGATGTCCTACCGAACTTACTTCTTCTTCTCGGTCGCGGAGTCGGTGCTCAGGGCGGCCACGAAGGCTTCCTGCGGCACCTCGACCCGGCCGATGACC
>NZ_JBSGBY010001048.1:0-1500 GCF_053601505.1 Nocardia sp. NPDC004722 | reverse complement strand
GTCGACGATGATCGCCGTGCCCTCGACAATGCCTGCGGCGGAAGGTGTTCCGGTCAGGACGGTGCCGGGGGCGGCCGCGTCCGCGGCGGTGACGGGCACCCAGCCCTGGGCGGCGAGTTCGGCATTGCCCAGCCGGGGGCCGACGGTGACGAAGCGGGCCGGGGCGACGAGGGTGGAGTCCTTGGCGCGCAAGGCTTTCCGCCCGGCCACCACCTCGCGCAGCACGCTGGTGTCCGCGCCCTCGTAGCAGCCGCGCAGTTCCTCGACGGTCAGCTGGAAGACATCGTCGAACTCGTCGAGCACGCCGCGCGCCACCAGGTCCCGGCCCATCACCCGGATCATGCGTTTGACCATGCCGAAGGCCCGGGTGCGGCAGAAGCGCAGCCGTTCCCGGTGCGCGGCACAGCGATTCACCTTGGCGCGCAACCGTTCGTAGACGCGCCGTCGCACCCCGTGGCCGAGGTGTTCGTCGAGGTAGGCGTCGGCTTCCCCGCCGCGATCGGCGGTGACGGTGTCACCGACGCGGCCGACGGCGCTACGCAGCATGACGAAGAGGTTGGCCGGATTCTCGCGCAGGTCCGGGGTCTCGAGCTTCAATTCGTCGAGGCTGCGGTAGCCGTAGCGGTCGAGATAGTCGTCCACGGCGGCCAGGAACTCGGCACGCCCGGCGTCGCGCAGCGCGTCGTGGATCTTCTCCGGCGCGGTCGAATTAACCAGTTCGCTCAATGCCGGATCGGCGCGCACGAGTCGCGCCAGATCGGTCATGGCGCGCGCCGGTTCCGCGGATTCCACGTCCGCGCCCGGGCCGACGACGGCGTAGAGGAACCATTCGGGGGCCTTGGGCAGGAAAAGCTTGGTGAGCAGGAACATCAGGCCGGTGGTGGTCAGCAGGATGGCGTCGAGCACCATGAGCGGACCCCAGCGTTCCACCAGGTCACGATCCACGGTGCGGTAAGAACGGTAGGCCTGCTCGCCGGTGAGGGTGCGGTAGTCGAGGGTGTCGTATTCGTCGTAGACGCGGTAGAACTCGGCGCTGAAGCGCTCCATCATGTCGTCGATGCCCAGCAGTCGTCGCACATAGACCGCCGTGGTCACCGCCCGCGACCGCAGGCGGGCCAGGGGGCTGTCGAAGACGAAGGGCCGCAACGTTTTCGCGATGTCATCGGGCAGCGGTTCGGCCACGCCGAGCGCGGCCTCGAGCACGCGGCGGTTGAGCGGATAGCCGGGCGCGATGCCGACCATGCGGTACCAGTGCAGCAGGTTGTAGTAGACGCGGCCGTGGAAGCTGCCCAGCAGCACCGGCGTCCACGCGTCGGTCTGGCGCAGCTGCCGCGGCGGCACCCGCAGGGAGGCGGCGTAGCCGCGGTACACGCGCCCGTAGATGTCGGCGGCGGTGGTGAACGTCAGCGGGGAGGTGATGCCGCTGAAGCTCTCGATAATGTTCGAGTTGTCCCAGATCCGCCGCTCGTCCACGCCGACCTGCTCGCCCGCGCCCCGCAG
>NZ_JBSGBY010001047.1:0-1501 GCF_053601505.1 Nocardia sp. NPDC004722 | reverse complement strand
GGCCGATCTCCGAACGCAGCGCCTCCAATTCGAGGTGCCGCACATCGGTGCCGCCCACGTACACCGCGCCGTCGGTGACATCGATGAGCCGCGGGATCAGATTGATCAGCGTGGTCTTGCCGGCGCCGGTCGCGCCCACGATGGCGGTGGTGGTGCCCGGCGTGGTGCGGAATTGGATGGCCCGCAGCACCGCCTTCTCCGCGCCCGGGAACTTGAATTCCGCGAAGGCCAGATCGACGGTGCCCGGATCACCGGTGAACGGTTGCGGCCGACTCGGTTCCGCGACCGAGGACTCGGTGTCGAGCACCGCGCTGATGCGCTCGGCCGACACCGTGGCGCGCGGGGCCATCATGGCCAGGAACGAGGCCATCATGACGGCCATCAGGATCTGCATGATGTAGGCGAGCATCGCGGTGAGCGAACCGATCTGCATCTCGCCGTTGTCGATGCTGTGGCCGCCGAACCAGATGACGCCGACGGTGGTCACGTTCGAGATGAGCATGACCATCGGGAACATCAGGGCCATGTACTTACCGACATAGAGCGACTGCTCGGTCAGCTCGGTATTGGCGACGCCGAACCGCTGGGTCTCCTGGCGTTCCCGCACGAACGCGCGCACCACGCGAATACCGGTGATCTGCTCGCGCAGCACCCGGTTCACCGCGTCGATGCGCTCCTGCATGCGCCGGAAGCCCGGCACCATGCGGCTGATGATGAAGGCCATCGACAGGCCCAGCGCCGGCACCGCGATCAGCAGCAGCCACGACAGCCCCAGGCTCTCCCGCAGCGCCATGAAGACGCCGCCGATGCACATGATCGGGGCCATCACCAGGATGGTGGCGCTCATCAGCACCAGCAGCTGCACCTGGCCGACGTCATTGGTATTGCGCGTGATGAGCGACGGCGCGCCGAACACGCCGACCTCCCGCGCGGAGAAGGTGCCCACCCGGTGCAACAGCGCGGCGCGCATATCGCGGCCCGCGCCCATGGCGGCCTGCGCGCCGAGATACACCGAGACCGCCTGGGCCACGATCTGAATGGCGGTGACCAGCAGCATCCATCCACCGGTGGACCAGATGTAGCCGATATCGCCCTTGGTGACGCCGTTGTCGATGATGTCGGCGTTCAGCGTGGGCAGATACAGCATGGCGATGACCGAGATCAGCTGGAGCACGACGACCCCGGCCAGTTGGGAGCGATAGGGCCAGAGGAAGGTGCGTAGAAGTCGGATCAACATGATGCTGGCAGGCTACCGCCAGAACGTGACGGTTGCCGCGACGTTTTAAGGTGGGGTCGCGGCGTGGCCGGGATCACACCCATCCGGGCCGGTCCGGCAATGTTTCAGATGTCGGGCTGGTCCAGGTCTCGCCATTCGACGGCGTCCTGCCATTCGACCGCGGCCTGCTCGCTCGGTGCGGCCGGAGCGTCGGCCGGGCGCGGGCGGCGGGTCCAGGCGTGGGGGTCGTGCAGCAGTTCGTCCAGGAACGAGGGCAGCAGGTCG
>NZ_JBSGBY010001046.1:0-1503 GCF_053601505.1 Nocardia sp. NPDC004722 | reverse complement strand
CGTTCCTGCAGCGCGCCGATCACCTGAACCCGCTTGATCGAATCCACCCCCAGATCCGCCTCCAGATCCATGGTGGTGTCGACCATCTCGACCGGGTAACCGGTTTTGTCGGCGACCACCTCGCGCAGCGCCTGGCGCAGCGCGTCGGCGGAGACGCCGTCGGCGGCAACCTCATTCGTCGGGGCGGTCTCGGCGACCGCCGTGGGCACCGCGTCGGCGGCGGGCGCGGCCGTAGCCGTCTCACCGGCGACCAGCTCGTCGACAACCTGGTCCAGGGTGCGCAGTGTGCCGAGTTGCTCCGGCCCGAGCACCGGCAACTCCGGGAACCGTTCCTGCAGCGCGCCGATCACCTGAACCCGCTTGATCGAATCCACCCCCAGATCCGCCTCCAGATCCATGGTGGTGTCGACCATCTCGACCGGATATCCGGTCTTGTCGGCGACCACCTCGCGCAGCGCCTGCCGGACCGCATCCGCCGACAGGGCGGCGGGAGCGGCGGCTACGGTCGGCGTAACCGCCACCGAAGCAACGGGTTCCGGCTGCACCGGCGCGACGGGAGCGACCGCGACCGGGGCGGGAGCGGGGATCGTCGGCGCTGCGAGGGGCGCGACGGCCACGGCGGCAGGAGTCGCGGCAGGGGCGGCCGGAATCGGGGCCGCGAGGGCAGCCGGGGCGCGGTACTCGACTGCCGCAGCGGTGTCCGCCGAATCGACGTAGACCGGGACCGACCGGGCATGGGCCACTCCGGACCCGCCCTCCAACTCGGCCAGCTGCGCGACCACATCGCCTGCGCGGGAATGACTCTCGCTGATCGCGACACCGTGATCCTTGACCGCCTCGATGGCGCGGACCAGCAGTTCGTCGACCTGTCCGTGGCGCAACGCACCCGCCAGATCGCGGGCCAGCTCGAGCTGACCGTCGAGGTAATGGCGATGGGTGTGCAAGTGCTGCACGAGCGCGCTGTCCAGCGCGCCCGGCGTGGGAATGCGGTACTGAGGTTCCGCGGTCACAAGATTCTCCAGAGGTCTGGGGGAAGTGGGCCGTTCGTTCGAGGCATTCCGCGCGAGCACGCCCGCGCCGTTGCCGAGCTGAGCGCCGCCGTGAGAGCCGTTGTCGCCGTGTTCGTTCGCGGCGGTTGTGTTTTGCGCGAGGATTGCGGGCTCCGACGGACCCGGCGTCGTAGCCGCCGTCGGGATCGCAGCGCCGCCGTTCACCGTCTGCGCGGCGGCGACAACCGACAGCTGGTAGTCGTCTGCCAGGGCCGCGGCGTAGGCGGTGCGGCGGCTGTCGGGGACGTACTCCGGGGCCGAGATGGTCACGGCCATAGCGGGTTTCTTCGCCGGGGCTGCGATCTCGGGTGCGCTGTGGCGGTTGAGGCCGCGCAGGTCGAAGCCGAGGACGGCCAGGCGGACGGCGGCGCGCTTGAGGGTGAGGTCGCCGTTGCCGATCGGGCCGGAGTCGGTGGCGATGGCGATGACCTCGTCGCCGAACGTGCGGCGTGCC
>NZ_JBSGBY010001045.1:0-1505 GCF_053601505.1 Nocardia sp. NPDC004722 | reverse complement strand
GATCGTGAGCCGGTCACCGACGGTGAAAATGGTCATCTTCGGCGGCATCCCCGCCGCCATCGCGAACACCTCGTCGCGCACGAACTCCAGCCGCGACGGCAGCGCATGCGCGGGCATACGGCCCATATTCGACAACGCGATCGCGGGCGGAGCCGACAGCAATGCCGCCACCGCGGCGTCCAGATCCCGATGCGAGGCGCGCATGAACAGCGCCGGGAACCGGGTGTCGAGCAGGTGCCGCAGCGTGGCGTCCACGACCGCGCCCACCGCCAGCGGGTCGGCGTCGCGGTCGACCAGAGCGGGTGTGCCCGCACCGGAGGCGCAATTGAGGACGGTCGAGGCGGGTAGCCGCGGCGAGAGTTCCGGGCGCAGATCCGCGGCATGCCCGCACATCAACGGCACCGGTCCGTCCTGCGGCACTTCGGTGCGCACCGCCGCCAGCGCCGCACCGGCGAGCAGGCTGTTGACCGAGATCGCGTGTGCGCGAGCGGTATCGACCACCTCCGCAGTCCGCCCGGCACTCAACTCGATACGCCGCAGCGCGAACCGACCGCCCGGATCGCCCACCCCGTCACCGTCGCGCGGCAGCGCGGGCGGCGCGGACTCCGCGCCGAAACTCGCCGCGAGCTCGCGCACCTGCGCCACGAAGCCGTCCACCTCGGCCTCGCTGGTGACCCGGGCGAGCAGCTCGTCGACACCGCCGACCAGCTCGCGGTCGGAATCCGGCAGCGCCACAACGGTTCCGGCCGCGTGCGCGCTGTAACGCCGCCACAACTCATCCAGCAACGCGAAGGCCGAGCGCCCGTCACTGATCCCGTGATGAATCACCAGCACCACCCGTGACTGCGTCGCGCCCCGCAACAGCACCGCGTGAAACAGCCCGTCCGCGAACGCCGGTCGCGTATTCACCAGCGCCCAATAGTCCTCGGTCTCGCCGTCGCGTTCCTCGAGCCGCGGCACATACGCCTCGTCGGCCACGAACCTCCGCACCCCCTCGCCGGTCACGACCCGGCTGCGCAGCAGCACATGCCCGGCCGCGAGTTCACCCAGCACCCGTCGCAGGATGCCCGCGTCGAGTTCGCCGCGCACGACGCTGCCGACGAACAGCGGCATCCCGCCGATGGGCACGCTGCCCAGATGACTGCCGGTGTCGAAGTAGCCGATTTCGAAAGGGGACAACAAACGCTGCTGAGTCATGGCTCGTACTTCCTGTGAGGGATCGTGCTGCCCTCGACCATACACACGTTTAATACGGTCGTTCAAAACAATTGTTTGAAACGCTGGTCACAAACGTCCGTAGGGTCCGCTGTTACTCTCGGCAGGTGGGAACCCGTGAAGACCTGCTCGCTGCCGCTAAACAATGCCTCGCCACCCGTGGCTACGCGCGCACCACCGTGCGCGATATCGTGGCCGCCTCCGGCGCGAACCTGGCCGCCATCAACTACCACTTACCCGGCTCGGCGCATCGGCCTTGGCGTATTCCTCGTGGAAGATGACCTGCTGCC
>NZ_JBSGBY010001044.1:0-1517 GCF_053601505.1 Nocardia sp. NPDC004722 | reverse complement strand
GCGGGCGCGCTGGATCCGCCGGTCGATTCGCGGGAACAGGCCGCCGCCGCGGCCACGACGAGCACGGCGGCCAGCGCCGCACCGATGATCCTGGTGTTCATGAGTTTTCGAGCTCCTTCGCCGAAACCTGTACTGCCGAAGCCTGTTGCCTGGGTGCGAGTTCGACCGGGGACCGCCAGGCCGCGCCGGTGGGATAGCGGTAGTCGCGCAAGGTCTCGGGCAGCATTTCGGCGCTGAAACCCGGTGCGCGCGGTGCGAGATAGCGGCCCTCGGCCACCCGCACCGGATCGCGGAAGTGCTCGTGCAGGTGGTCCACGAATTCGATGGCGCGCTCGGACATGGTCCCGGAGACGGCCACATAGTCGATCATCGCCAGGTGCTGCACGAGTTCACACAGCCCGACCCCGCCCGCGTGCGGGACGACCGGGACGCCGAACTTGGCCGCCAGCAACAGGATCGCCAGATTCTCGTTGACCCCGCCGACCCGGGTGGCGTCGATCTGCAGGATGTCGACCGCGCCCGCCTGCAGCAGCTGCTTGAACAGGATCCGGTTCTGCCCGTGCTCACCGGTGGAGATGGGCGTCCCCGCGACCCGGCGGCGGATCTCCGCGTGGCCCAGGATGTCGTCGGGACTGGTGGGCTCCTCCACCCAGGCCAGCCCGGCCGGGGCGAGCCGCGAAATCCATTCCGCCGCTTCGTCGACGCCCCAGCGCTGATTGGCGTCCACGGCCAGCCCGATGCCCGGGCCGACAGCGTCGCGGGCGATCGTCACCCGGCGCAGGTCCTCGTCCACATCGCGACCCACCTTGATCTTGATGGTGCGGAAGCCGTCGGCCACGGCCGCGCGGGCCAGCCGCGCCAGCTTGTCGTCGGAGTAGCCGAGCCAGCCCGCCGAGGTGGTGTACGCCGGGTATCCGGCGGAGAGCAGGTGTGCGGTGCGCTCGGCGCGGCCGGGTTCGGCGCGGCGCAGGATGTCGAGCGCCTCGGCCGGTGACAGCGCGTCGGTGAGGTAGCGGAAGTCGATCAGCTCGACGATCTCCTCGGGGGACAGCTCGGAGATCAGCTGCCACAGCGGTTTCCGGGCGTGCTTGGCGGCCAGGTCCCAGGCGGCGTTGACGACCGCCCCGATCGCCATGTGCATGACGCCCTTTTCCGGCCCCAGCCAACGCAATTGGGAATCCCCGGTGAGTTCGCGCGCGAATCCGCCCAGATCGCCGATGATCTCGTCGACCCGGCGGCCCACCACCAGGTGCGCGAGCGCCTCGATGGCGACCCGCTGCACCTCGTTGCCGCGGCCGATGGTGAACACGAAACCGTGCCCCTCCGGGCCGGTCGGGTCGTCGGTGCGCAGGATCGCGTAGGCCGCCGAATAGTCCGGATCCGGATTCATGGCGTCCGAACCATCCAGTTGCGTCGAGGTGGGGAACCGGACATCGTGGGTGTCCAACGCGGTGATTCGTACCATGCGGTTTCCCATCTGCCAGTGATCTGGTTCACGACTATACATCCGATGTCTG
>NZ_JBSGBY010001043.1:0-1519 GCF_053601505.1 Nocardia sp. NPDC004722 | reverse complement strand
TCGAGGCCCAGGCCCGCGTAATTCGTGGTGATGCCCGGAATGTCGGAGAGCGGATCGGTGGTGCCCGCGACGCCGTTGCCGCTGGAGACGTAGAGGGTCTGTCCCGGTCTCGTGAAGTGCTGGAAGGGTTTCCGGCGGACTAGCAGCTGACGGACTGCTGCTGACCCTGGCTCTGATCGGCGGTCACCTGGGTGTGGCCGCCCTGCAGAGTGATGTGCAGCCCGGAGTTGGTGACCTCCACCTTGGTGGGCTGCAATCCCATCGGATAGGTCTGCAGGCTCTCGGTCAGGGCCTGCACGATGCCGGAGACCAGGTCGGTGGGCAGCCCGAAGCCGAGCAGCGAGGCCTGCACGGTGTCGACCTCGATCTTGTCGCCGACGATCTTCGGCTTGACCTGCAGCTGCGCCAGGCCGCCCAGCACCGCGAAGCTCAGCGTGCCCGCGTTCGCGTCCGCGGCGGTGGACGACACCAGGCCGCCGAGGGTCTTGGTGATGCCGTCGGTGCTCCAGGTGACATCGGCGTTCGAGCTGCCGATCGTCAGTTCCTTACCGTCGCTGCTGTATTCGACGTCATCGAAGACCGAGTGCACCACCATGCCCTGGGCCGGGCCGAATTTCACGTCGTCGCTGTCGACGTTCACCCGGGAGACCTTGTGGTCGAAGGCGGTCAGCAGCAACGGCTTCCAGCCGAACGAGACGTCGATCTTGGAGCCCATGCTGGCCTGGAACTGCGAGCTGATGCACTTCTCGGCGCGATTGCGGGCGTACGCCTCGCCACCGGCCAGGCCGCCCGCCACCAGCAGCGCCACCACCAGGCCCACGATGATCAAGGTCTTCTTGCGATTGCGAGGTTTGCGCGGTGAGCCGCCCTGTCCGCCACCGACATTCATCGGGGGAGGGGGTGTGCCGGGCGGCGGCTGGAAGCCTTCGGGAACCGGGATGCCGCCCGAGGCGTCGGCGTACCCGGCGGGCAGCACCGTGGTCGCGGTCGAGCCGGTGCCCACCTGGCCCGAGCCGGTCGCGCCGACCGCGTAGGCCGCCTCGCCCGGGTGCAGGACTTCGGTGGGCGCTTCGACCTGCTGATTGGCGGGGTCGGTCCACCACTCGGTGGCGGTGCCGTCCTGCGGGGTGGCCTTGCCCTGTCCGTTCAACACCTCGGTAGCCGAGTCGTGTTGTGTGCCTAGGACTTCGGTCGGCGTGCTGTCCGGCTTGCCGAGGTCGACCGGCTGCGCGGTGGGATCGGCCTGTACGGTCGCGTCATCGGCCTGCGCGGCAGCGTCCCGCTTGGTCGCGTCGTCCGAGGTGGGTTCCGAACTCATGGGGGCGATTCTTCCCGAGCTTTCTGTGTGAGCTCTGAGCTTCCCGTGAGGTGTCGGCTCACACGCGCGGATTGTGACGTATCACACATGGGCGCGGCTTATCCTGAATGTCATGGCTGGCAACGCGGCACCGGAGCCCGATCCGGAAGACGGATGGCGGGCGTTGCGAGAACTGGCCGGACGGCACGCCGGGTACTTCAC
>NZ_JBSGBY010001042.1:0-1530 GCF_053601505.1 Nocardia sp. NPDC004722 | reverse complement strand
TTGCTGAGAGACTCGACCAGCACCGCCTCCACATCCTCGGCCAGCGACAGCGGCAGCACCGACAGCGGCCCGGAGACGTGAACGGTGGTGCGCAGCTTGGTTTCCGCGGTCATCTCCGCCACCAGATCGTGCAGGCTCTGATGCAGCGGCGCCTGCCCGATGGCCCGCCCGTGCAGATCGAAGATGGACTGCCGGATGTCCTGCACGATGGTCTGCAGATCATCCAGACTCTGGTGCAGCCGGTCGCGGATCTCCGGGGACCGAATCCGCTGCGCTGTCCCCTGCAACACCAGCCCGGTCGCGAACAGCCGCTGGATCACCCGGTCGTGCAGATTGCGCGCGATGCGATCGCGCTCGGAGAGCACATCGAGTTCCCGCATGCGGGACTGGTTGTCGGCCAGCCGTAATGCCAGCGCCGCCTGACCGGCGAACACCGTCATCATGGCGATGGCCGAGGCGTCGAAATCCGGTTCCCCGGGCGCCCGCAACACCCCGAGCACACCCAGCATGGATCGGCGCGCCCGCAACGGCAGCAACAGCACCGGCCCGAACTCGGTGTGCGAGTCCGGAAACGGATTGAGCGCCAAGCCTTCGGTGACCAGGCAGTCGGCGGTCCGGAACACGGTGCCGGTGTGCGAGCCCTCGACGGGGATGCGGCGCGCGAGCAGCGCCTCGGCGGGCACTCCGGCCCCCGCCGAGACGATCAGTTCGGTGACCGCCTCATCGGCGAGCTCCAGATCCTCCGGCAGCGCGACATACGTGCACACCGAATCCGTCAGGGCCAGCGCACGATCGGCGATCAGCTCGATCACCTCCGCCGGATCACCGCCACCGAGCAGTTCGGTCGCGACATCGCGAATCGACTCCAGCCACAACTGCCGCAACTGCGACTGCGCGTACAGGCGCGAATTCGCCACCGCGATACCGGCCGCCGCCGCCAGCGCTCGCACCACCACCTCATCGTCCTCGGTGAACTCGAGCCCGTTCACCTTCTCGGTGAGGTACAGGCTGCCGAACACCTCGTCGCGCACCTTGACCGGCACACCCAGGAAACTGTGCATCGGCGGATGGTGCTCGGGGAACCCGATCGAGGCCGGATGATTCGAGAGATCCTTCAGCCGTAGCGGTTTCGGCTGCTCGATGAGCAGCCCCAGCACACCGCAGCCGTGCGGCAGATCGCCGATGAGCACCCGGGTGCGCTCGTCGATGCCCTCGTAGACGAACTGCGAGAGATTGTCGCCGCTGTTGCGGGTCTCGCGCACTCCCAGCGCACCGTATCGGGCATCGACGAGTTCGATCGCGGTGTGCACGATGGTGCGCAGCGTCTCGTCGAGGTCCAGCCCGGAGGTGATCACGAGCATGGCGTCGATCAGCCGGTCCATCCGATTGTGCACATCGGCGACCTGCGCGATGCGTTCCTGGACCTCCGCGAGAAGTTCACGCAGCCGCCACTGCGACAGTGCCTCCACCATCGGAGTCCTGTCACCGGCACTGGGCATCGAGCCGCCCGACATGCGGCAGATTCTTCCA
>NZ_JBSGBY010001041.1:0-1535 GCF_053601505.1 Nocardia sp. NPDC004722 | reverse complement strand
GCGCACTCACGACGCCTTCGTCGACTACTTCGGCACCGCCGACCTGGAATTCGGGGCGGCCCGCAACAGCGTCACCTACCGCGCCGCCGACCTCGCGCGAACAGCGCCGCACCCGCGATCGGTGTCCAGGCCAGCCCCAGCAGCAGTGCCGCTGTCCCAAACCACACCACCTCCAACGCGACACGCCGCCAACCCTTTTGCGGGAACCGCGGATCCTTGGCCGCCCCGAACAGCGCCCACACCACGATGAACACCGCCGGTGCGGCGATCGCGAGCAGAATGCGCACCACAACAGGCGCCGATACAGTGGCACCCCACCAGATCGCCGCGCCCAGCACGCACAGCTCCAGCAGAAACATCACCAACAGATTCGCGCCCTTGAGCACGCTCATCGCCAAACCAGCCTCAGCACCGCAGGAGTCAACAGCATGCGAATCACGGTGGCGTCCAACACCAATGCCGCGATCATGCCGTAGGCAATGTATTTCATCAGCACCAGATCCGAGAACCCGAACGCACCCGTCACCACGATCAGGATCGCCGCCGCCGAGGTGATCACCCCGCCGGTGTGCGCGATACCGAAACGGATCGCCTCCGGCGCGTCAGCCCCGGCCGCGCGCGCCTCGGCCATCCGTGACTGCAGGAACACCTCGTAATCGGTGGAGAGCCCGAACAACACCGTCACGATCAACACCAGCACCGCGAACATCAACGGCCCCGGCGTGAAATCGAACAACCCCGCCCCGTGACCCTCCACGAAAATCCAGGTCAGCACCCCCAACGTCGCGCCCAGGCTCAACGCGCTCATCACCACCGCCTTGATCGCCAGCACCAGCGACCGAAACGCCGCGTACATCAACGCGATCGCCGCCGCGACCAGGATCAAACCCAGCAGCGGCAACCCCTTGATCAACCCCTGGATCGAATCGCGTTCCAGCGCGGGCACACCCGCCACCATCACATGCGTGCCCGGCGGTTCGGGCAGCGCGCGCAACGCCGCGATCACCGCATCGGCGTCACCCTTGTCGCGTAACCCGCTGGCCAGCACCGTCACCTGATCCTTGCTCGGCGCGGCCGGATCGAACGGGCCGGTCATCTTCGCGCCCACCGCCTGATCGGCGTCGTAACGCAGATCCGACAGCTGGGTCGAATTCGCGCCCACCACCACCAGTTTCAACGGGTCGGTGCGGAAGGTCGGGAACATGCGGTCGAAATCCTGCTGCGCCACCCGCGCCGGATTGTCCGCAGCCAGATAGCGCTCGCTCAACCCCCCGAACTCGATGTGGCGAAACGGCAGGATCAACCCCACCAACAGCACCAGCACCGGCACGATCACCAGCCACGGCTTGCGCATCGCGAACACCGCCAGCCGCGAGAAGAACCCGGCATCGACCTGCTCGGCGCTACGGATCCCCGCCAGCCGATGCCAACCCCACAGATCGATGCGCCGCCCCACGATCGACAACACCGCCGGCAACGCCGTCACCGACAACACCGCCGCCAACAACACCGAGGAAATGCCACCCAACGGCACC
>NZ_JBSGBY010001040.1:0-1538 GCF_053601505.1 Nocardia sp. NPDC004722 | reverse complement strand
GCCAGCCACTGCATTGTCTGCCCGGTGCCGCGAAGGGCGTCGGCCGACTCGGACCGTTGCATCGCCCAGGTGGGCGAGGTGAGCATTCGGAAGTGGTTGTCGATGAGCGCGGCGGCGATGTCGGCGTCGATGTCGGCGGAACGGTTCGCCGCGCTCGCGGCGTCGAAGCCGTGCACGACCGCCTCGTTGAGGAGACTGGCAACCCAGAATCGCGTCCCGGACCGCTCGTCCCCGGCGGGGTTGAACACCGGCGCGTCGAGCGCGTCGTCGGAGCACGCGCTCACCACCCGCTGCGCGGAATCCGCCAGCCACGCTTGCCAATCCCGGGGATCGGCGGGGAGCACGGCCATCTCCATAGGCAGCTGCGTGGGGTCGGTGACGCGCCGCTCGATGGTTTCCGCGACCCAATGCTGGGTTTGCCCGACGTGCTGAACCAGGTCGGTCACTGTCCATTTCGGGGCGGTCGGCACGGCGGCGTCAGGGCCGGCCGCTGCGGCGGATTCGGCCAGACGCCGGGTGTGTTCGAGGATCGCCCGCCGGGCATGTTCCGTGGTCAGCTCACTCATCGATCGGCCCTTTCCTACGGTTCGTTGTGCTCGATATGACGAGCCGTGCCGGTCGAACTCATCGGTCACCCCGTCGTGCTTCGCTCGTCGACGGTCACGTTCGGGTCGAAGTCCAACAAAAGTTCCGGTGTCAGGCAATAGCGGCGGGTGATGAGGCCCGCCGCACCGCGGGCGACGGCGTCACCACCGAGCGGCGAGGCGGCCACGGTGACCGGGCGGCGGGCCGCGGCGAGGACGCCGGTGCCGAGTTCGGCGCGCACGCCCGGGGCGAATTCGTCGAAGACGGTCGCGTAACTGCCGCCGAGGACGACGGTCGCGACATCGCAGATGTTGATCAGGGACGCCAGGGCGGTACCCAGGGCCGAGCCCGCGCAGTTGACGGCGGAGCGGCTGCGGGTGTCGCCGTCGCGGAGCGCGTCGTGCAACGCGCCGAGGCGTTGGTGACCCGCGCTGGCCAGGATCGCCTGCAGCCCCGCGTACTGCTCGACGCAGCCGTGGCTGCCGCAGGTGCAGGGACGGCCGCCACGCTCGATGATGACGTGCCCGAGTTCGCCCGCGAACCCGCTGCCGCCGCGAAACAGGGTGCCGTCGAGGACGATTCCCGCGCCGACGCCCACATCACCGGAGACATACACGAAGTCGTCACCGGCCAACCGGTGCGGCCACACATGCGCCAGGGCCGCGAGGTTGGCTTCGTTGTCCACCTCCACCACCGGCGCCGCCAACGCGGCGGCCAGGCGGTCACCGATCCGGATACCGGTCAGCGCGGGCACATTGGGTGCGTGCACGACCGTGCCGTTGTGCACGATGCCGGGTACGGCCAGCCCGAATCCCAATGGCTGCCTGCCTGATTCGGCCAGCGTGGCACGGATCAGCGATGCCCGCGTGCACGCCGGTCTTCTGGTCGGAGGCCATCTCCACCGGCCGCCATTCCAGATGCGAGACCGCGGAAGCCAATTCGGTGCGCAGCAG
>NZ_JBSGBY010001039.1:0-1541 GCF_053601505.1 Nocardia sp. NPDC004722 | reverse complement strand
GACTAGGACAACCCGCCCGAATCCCCGGGAGCTATGTCCCGGACGAGATCAACAGCGAGATCAACTCGCCGTGAGCGGGGCGAACGAACCGTCGGCCGCCATGCTGGGCCAGCCGGTCTCCATGCTGATCCCGCGCGTCGTCGGCTTCAAGCTGACCGGTGAGATCAAGCCCGGCGTGACCGCCACCGACGTCGTGCTCACCGTCACCGACATGCTGCGCAAGCACGGTGTGGTCGGCAAGTTCGTCGAGTTCTACGGCAAGGGCGTCGCCGAGGTGCCGCTGGCCAACCGCGCCACCTTGGGCAACATGTCGCCCGAATTCGGTTCCACCGCCGCGATCTTCCCGATCGACGAGGAGACCATCAACTACCTGCGCCTGACCGGCCGCAGCGACGAGCAGCTCGCGCTCGTCGAGGCGTACGCCAAGGAGCAGGGCCTGTGGCACGACGCCGACAACGAGCCCGCGTACTCGGAGTACCTGGAGCTGGACCTGAGCACCGTGGTGCCGTCCATCGCCGGCCCGAAGCGCCCGCAGGACCGGATCCTGCTGTCGGACAGCAAGACCCAGTTCCGTCAGGACATCCGCACCTACACCAACGACCCGGTGCCGCACACCGCGCTGGACGAGGCGCTGGAAGAGTCCTTCCCGGCCAGCGACCCGGTCGCCCCCGGCACCGCCAACGACGGTGTCGCCGTGCCGACCGCCGCCAACGGCAATGCCGGTCGCCCGTCGAAGCCGATCAAGGTCTCCGACCCGGAGCGTGGCGACTTCGTGCTGGATCACGGCGCGGTCGTGGTCGCGGGCATCACCTCCTGCACCAACACCTCCAACCCGTCGGTCATGATCGGCGCGGCCCTGCTGGCCCGCAACGCCGTCGAGAAGGGCCTCGCGTCCAAGCCGTGGGTCAAGACCAACATGGCCCCGGGCTCGCAGGTCGTCGCCGACTACTACGAGAAGGCCGGCCTGTGGCCGTACCTGGAGAAGCTGGGCTTCTACGTGGGTGGCTTCGGCTGCACCACCTGCATCGGCAACACCGGTCCGCTGCCGGAGCAGATCTCCGCGGCGATCAACGACAACGACCTGTCGGTCACCGCGGTGCTCTCCGGTAACCGCAACTTCGAAGGCCGTATCTCCCCCGACGTCAAGATGAACTACCTGGCCTCGCCGCCGCTGGTCATCGCGTACGCGCTCGCGGGCACCATGGACTTCGACTTCGAGACCGACGCCCTGGGCAAGGACTCCGACGGCAACGACGTCTTCCTCAAGGACATCTGGCCGTCGCCGCAGGAGATCGACGACACCATCAAGTCGGCGATCAGCCGGGACATGTTCACCAAGTCCTACGCCACCGTGTTCGACGGTGACTCGCGCTGGCAGGGCCTGAACACCCCCGAGGGCGACACCTTCGCGTGGGACGACAAGTCCACCTACGTCCGCAAGGCCCCCTACTTCGACGGCATGTCGATGGATCCGGCCCCGGTCGAGGACATCAAGGGTGCGCGCGTGCTGGCGCTGCTGGGCGACTCGGTCACCACCGACC
>NZ_JBSGBY010001038.1:0-1544 GCF_053601505.1 Nocardia sp. NPDC004722 | reverse complement strand
GCCTTCGCCTGGCTCAACGGGCGCGCCTACACCACGCCCGACGATGTGAAAGCCGTTGCGACAGCGGTGCTCCGGCACCGGCTGCACCTGCGGCCCGAGCACGAGGTGGAGGGCGTCACCGCCGAGGGCGTCATGGCCTCGCTGCTGATGTCCGTCCCCGTCCCGGTCTAGCCCGTGATCGTCACCGGCCGGCTGGCCGCGGCGGCGGTGCTCGCGGCCCTGTTCGTCGCCGTCGTGCTGCCGTCGTGGCTCGGCGTGCTGATCGCCACCCTGCTGCTGGTCGTGCTCATCGCCGTCGACCTGCTGGCGCTGGGATCGCCGGGCGCGCTGGAGTTCTCCCGCGACCCGCTCACCACGGTGCGCTCCGGCCGCAGCATCGACGTGGAACTCGCGGTGCTCAATGCCGGTACCCGGCCGGTGCGCGGCACGCTGTGGGACGACTGGCCGCCGAGCGCGCACGCCCGGCACCGCACCCATGCCCTGAATCTGCCGCCCAACACCAGGATTCGCCTGCGCACCGAGTTGACCCCGGAGTACCACGGCGACCGGGCGGCCGGTCCGGTGACGGTGCGCCTGCTGGGCCCGCTGGGGATGGCCGGACGGCAGGTGCGCCGCGACGTCCCCGCCCGGCTGCGCGCCCTGCCGCCGTTCCGCAGTGAACGGCTGCTGGCCTCGAAGGTCAAGCAGTTGCAGCATCTGGAAGGCCGCAACACCACCACGATTCGCGGGCAGGGCACCGAATTCGATTCGTTCCGTGAGTATGTGGCGGGCGACGACGTGCGCACCATCGACTGGCGCGCCACCGCCCGTGCGAATGACGTGCTGGTACGCACCTGGCGGCCGGAACGCAATCGGCATGTGGTGATGCTGCTCGACACCGGGCGGGTCAGCGCCGGAAGGGTCGGGGACGGCACGCGGCTGGACGCGACCATCGAGGCGGCGCTGCTGCTGGGCGGCCTGGCGGCTTCCGGTGGCGACTCGGTGGACCTGCTCGCCTACGACCGCCGCGTACGCACCGAGGTGCGCGGGGTCGGCGGAAAACGCTTGCAGATCAAGCTCATGCACGCGCTGGCCGGGCTCACCCCCGAACTCGTCGACACCGACTATCAGGGCCTGCTGCGGGCCACCCTGCAGCGCGCCCGCCGCCGCAGCCTGGTGGTCTGGTTCACCCATCTCGACGCCGCCACCGTGCAGGAGGGTCTGTTGCCGGTGCTGCCCGTGCTGGCCGACCGCCACCGGGTACTGGTCGTCTCGGTGACCGATCCGGACGTGGCCGCCGCCGCGAGCCGCCGCCGCGGCCTGGACGATCTCTACGCCGCGGCCGCCGCCGAGAATGTCATCGCCGAGCACGCGGTGGCCCGGGAGACCCTGCGCCGCATGGGCGTCCGCGTCATCGCGGCCGCGCCGGACCGGCTGCCGGAGGCGCTGGCCGACGAATATCTCGAACTCAAACAGACCGGAGCGCTGTAGCGGCTAAGCGGCCGGTCGCGCCGCCGGGTGCCGGGAGAACAGCGCCGCGGGCGGCGGCGGGATCGCTCGCCGCT
>NZ_JBSGBY010001037.1:0-1546 GCF_053601505.1 Nocardia sp. NPDC004722 | reverse complement strand
TCCGGTTTGAACAACTTCCGGAGGGGGAAAGTGCTCGCGGTGAAACTCGAGCGGTACGGTTGCCACCCGACCGGGATTTTGAAACATAGGCAATCGGGCCGCACACCACGGTTTTCGGGAATGGGGTTCGTACGGTGTACGTCGTGATCATGGGTTGTGGGCGGGTCGGATCCTCGCTCGCCCGCGCCCTCGTCCGCATCGGCCACGAGGTCGCGGTGATCGACCAGAACTCGAGCGCCTTCCTGCGGCTGGGCCGGGATTTCCCGGGGCTGTGCATCACCGGCGTCGGCTTCGACCGAGACGTGTTGACCCGCGCGGGAATCGAACGCGCCGGCGCCTTCGCCGCGGTGTCCTCCGGCGACAACTCCAACATCATCTCCGCCCGGGTGGCACGCGAGACCTTCGGCGTCGAACGCGTCGTGGCCCGCATCTACGACGCCAAACGCGCCGCCGTCTACGAGCGCCTCGGCATCCCCACCATCGCCACCGTGCCGTGGACCACCGACCGCTTCCTGCGCACCCTGGTGTCGGATCAGTCCACCACCACCTGGCGCGACCCCACCGGCACCGTCGCGGTCACCGAACTCGCGCTGCACGAGGACTGGTACGGCCATCCCGTGCACGCGCTCGAGGACGCCATCGGCGCGCGGGTCGCCTTCGTCATCCGCTTCGGACAAGGCGTGCTGCCCAACGGGAAATCCATGCTGCAGGCCGACGATCAGGTTTATATCGCCGCCACCTCGGGCACAGTCGGTGAAGCCGTCGCCCTGGCCGCCAACCCCCCTGCGAACGAGGTCTGAACATGAAGGTAGCCATCGCGGGTGCCGGAGCCGTCGGACGCTCCATCGCCCAGGAACTGCTACGCGGCGGCCACCAGGTCATGCTGCTCGAACGCCGCCTCGACCACATCGACCCCACCATCGCGCCCACCGCGGTCTGGACCCACGCCGACGCCTGCGAACTCGAGACCCTCGAGGAGGCCGGGCTGGAAACCTACGACGTGGTCATCGCCGCCACCGGCGACGACAAGGTGAACCTGGTCTTCGCACTGCTGGCCAAGACCGAGTTCGGGGTGGGCCGGGTGGTGGCCCGGGTCAACGATCCCCGCAACGAGTGGCTGTTCGACTCGTCCTGGGGTGTGGACGTGGCCGTCTCCACGCCGCGCCTGCTGGCCTCGCTCGTCGAGGAGGCGGTCTCGGTCGGCGACCTGGTGCGGCTGATGACGCTGCGGCAGGGTCAGGCCAACCTGGTCGAGATCACGCTGCCCACCGATACGCCGTTGGCGGGCAGGGCCGTTCGCACCCTCACGCTGCCGCGTGACGCGGCGCTGGTGACCATCCTGCGCGGCGGGCGCGTCATCGTCCCGCAGGCCGACGACCCCCTCGAAGGCGAGGACGAACTGCTGTTCGTCGCCTCCGTCGAGGCCGAGGACGATCTACGCAAGGCACTGGGCGTCAACGGATTCGGGCCCAAGGCCGAGAACCCGGCCTGACCTGGACAGACGACTGTGGGCCGGACGCACTCCCCGGTGCCCGGCCCACATTCT
>NZ_JBSGBY010001036.1:0-1548 GCF_053601505.1 Nocardia sp. NPDC004722 | reverse complement strand
CGCCGCAGACCTCGGCGCGGCGCGGGAATGGGCCGGTTCCTGGCGCGAACTCGACAGCGAGACAATACGACTGGACTATCACACGGTCGGCGGCCGACTCATCGGCACGAACGAATTGCCGCGACGAGTGTGGATCGAGGACTGGGACCAACTGTGGTCACTGCTGGGCGTCGCCGGCAAAGTCCGCCGCTTCATGGCGCTGCTGGAGCAAACGCGTATCGCCGCCCCTGCACTGGCGGACTGGGCGCTCGAGCGTCCCCTTCAGGCTTTGGACCTGGCCGAGGTTTGGGACAAGATCCTTGCCACGGTGCTGTGGATCGATACCACGGCGGGAACCAACTGCTACCTACGCCAGATCGACGTTCCAGGCGTCGATACGAAATTCATCGAACAACATCAGCGTATCCTCGCCCGCCTGCTCGACCGACATTTGTCACCCGAGCGCATCGACACCGGCTACCCGACATCCGATTTCGCCGCTCGATACGGCTTCCGCCGCAAGCCGCAATATGTGCGCTTCCGCTGGCTCGATCCGTCCAGCCGCACAGCGGGATTCGCCGAGCTGACAGTCCGCCTCAACGAACTCGCCTCCCGCCCACCCGACGCCGACACGGTCGTCATCGTCGAGAACGAGGTCACCTACCTGGCCCTCCCCGAGATACCTCGCACACTGGCCATTTTCGGCGGCGGCTACGCCCTGTCCCGCCTCGATACCCTCACCTGGCTCAGCGATCGCCGCATCCGCTATTGGGGTGACATCGATACGCACGGCTTCGCCATCCTGGACCGGCTACGCGCTAGCCACCCACACACCGAATCCGTGCTCATGGACCGAGCCACGATGCTCGCCCACGAAGGCCAATGGGTATCCGAACCCGCACCCTTCTCCACTCCCCTCAACCACCTGACCGACTCCGAATCAGACCTGTACCACGACCTCGTCCAGGACACCTTCGGCCCCGCGGCGCCGCACAGGTCGCCCAGGCTCTCGATATGAGCCCGGCGGCGGTCAACAGCGCCCTCCAGCGAGCACGGAAGACCCTCGGCCAGAACGGCATCGGCGAGGACGAGGTCACCGAGCCCGCCGAGCAGCGTGCCGTGATCGACAGCTACGCCACCGCCTTCCGCAACGCCGACCTGACAGCCCTGGAGAAACTCCTCGCCGACGACGTGACCATGGAAATGCCGCCCATGCTCAACTGGTACCTCGGCCGCACCGACTACCTCGGTTTCATGGGCCGCGTCTTCGACACCCGAGGCACCGACTGGCGCCTACTCCCGATCGGCGCGAACGGCCAGCCCGCCCTGGCCGCCTACGCCCGCGACAGCGAAGGCGCCTACACCCTCCACACCTTGCAGGTCTTCACCGTCCGCGACGGCCTCATCACCCACATGATCGCCTACCAGGTCGAAGAGATCTTCCGAATCTTCGACCTCGCACCCCGATTGCCCTGACCGATTCTCCTCGGCAAGGAATGGTGGACAGGGCCGCGACCGCGGGCACGCCGCGACGGAAACGGCGGACCGGGGTCGGCGGGCAGTGTTCGG
>NZ_JBSGBY010001035.1:0-1548 GCF_053601505.1 Nocardia sp. NPDC004722 | reverse complement strand
CCATCGGCGACCGGTGGGCGATCGCGGCCACCCTGGACAAACTGGCTGTCGTCGCCGAGCAGCGCGGCGACCGCGCCCCACTGGGTGGCGGCCAGCGCGGCCGCCAGCCGCTGCCGGTCGGGTGGTTCGCCGGGCCCGGCCTGGTCGGGGAAGAGCCGATCCAGTTCGCGCCGAACCAGTTCCGCGTCCACCATCGGATGCGAAGCGGCCCGCTCGGTCAACACCCGACGGATGGTCTCCTCCTGCCGGTAGTACCGGTCGAGGTAGAGCAGCGGCCCGGCTTGCGCGCCGCCGGGCGGGTCGATCAATCGCAGTGGCCGCAGCGGCCCGGCCGGGCTGCCGGTGACCAGCGGGCTGACCCGCAGTGCGGCGATGACGGCTTCGACGTCGGGCCAGGGCAGGGTGGCCGGGTCGATGGCCGATTCCTCGGTGCCCTCGGCGTCCACGCCGATCTCGTGCATGCGCCGCACTTCCAGGCACACCGATCCCGAGCGCACGGCGCGCACCGCCAGCGCGGTCGCGAACACCGCCGCCTCGGAGCGTTCCCCGCCCAGGCGCGCCAGGCGCAGGGCCACGTGCAGGTCGGCGGCCGACAGCACCCCGGCGTTGTTGAACACCGCCAGCAGCCCGGTTCCGCGCTGCGCCAATTGAATCGAGGTCATCGGCTCGCGGCCTCCGGATCGGTCAGCACGGACGTGTCCCCGGCGAGCAGCGCGGACAGCTCGACCACCAGCGCCGTGGGCGGCTGCCAGTCGAAAACTCCCGCGCCGTCCGGGGTTTCGGGCCCGATCATGCCGCGCACGAACAGGTAGCGGATGCCGCCCAGATGCTGCCGCGGATCGTAGCCGGGCAACCGCCAGCGCAGATACCGGTGCAGGGCAACCGAATACAGGATGGCTTGCAGCGGGTAGTGCGAGCGCATCATCTCCGCGCCCATGCGCTCGTAGGTGTAGTGGGCCACGGTCAGGTCGCCGGTGCCCAGCCGGTTGGTCTTGTAGTCGACGACGACGAAACGCGGTCCGGCGGTGCGCAGTACGGCGTCGATACTGCCGGTGAGGAATCCGCGCAGCGGGGTGTCGTCGAGGTGCGCCAGCTGCTCGGCGTAGGGGCCGAAGATGTCGTCGCCGGGCACGTGCCGACGCCACAGGTCGGCGATGCGCGGTACGGTCACCCGCGCGGCGGTGGGGTCGTCGCCCCCGGCGAGCGGCAGTTCGAAATCGAGCTCGCTCAACCGATCCCGGGTCGCGACCCCGGCGAGCGTGCCGAACCCGATCGGCGTGTGCATGACGGCCAGCAGCGCCGCCGAGAGCACCTCCGGGTCGGCGTCGAACATCTGCTCGCCGACCGCGTGCAGGCAGCGGGCGCGGATCTCGGCGGCCAGATCGGGGGCGTCGGTGTCGACGTATTCCAGGACCTCGTGCACGAGGGTGCCGAATTCCGCGCCGTAGGGCAGTGAATTCATCAGCGAGGGCGCGGCTCCCGCGAAGGCGTCGAGCTCGTCGGCCAGTACCGACGGCGTCGCCGGTTCGTCCGCTGCGCGCGGAGATG
>NZ_JBSGBY010001034.1:0-1557 GCF_053601505.1 Nocardia sp. NPDC004722 | reverse complement strand
ACGGGAATATCAACCCGTTGTCCATCGACTACGCCTGTCGGCCTCGCCTTAGGTCCCGACTCACCCTGGGCGGATTAACCTGGCCCAGGAACCCTTGGTCATTCGGCGGACGAGTTTCTCACTCGTCTTTCGCTACTCATGCCTGCATTCTCACTCGCATGGCCTCCACGGCTGGATCACTCCGCCGCTTCCCTGGCCATACGACGCTCCCCTACCCATCCAGACTCCTGGCCCGAAGGCGGGATAATGTCTGAATGCCGCGGCTTCGGCGGTGTACTTGAGCCCCGCTACATTGTCGGCGCAGAATCACTTGACCAGTGAGCTATTACGCACTCTTTCAAGGGTGGCTGCTTCTAAGCCAACCTCCTGGTTGTCTTCGCGACTCCACATCCTTTTCCACTTAGTACACGCTTAGGGGCCTTAGCCGGCGATCTGGGCTGTTTCCCTCTCGACTATGAAGCTTATCCCCCACAGTCTCACTGCCGCGCTCTCACTCACCGGCATTCGGAGTTTGGCTGACTTCGGTAAGCTTGTGGGCCCCCTAGGCCATCCAGTAGCTCTACCTCCGGTGAGAAACACGCGACGCTGCACCTAAATGCATTTCGGGGAGAACCAGCTATCACGGAGTTTGATTGGCCTTTCACCCCTACCCACAGCTCATCCCCTCAGTTTTCAACCTAAGTGGGTTCGGGCCTCCACGACGTCTTACCGTCGCTTCACCCTGGCCATGGGTAGATCACTCCGCTTCGGGTCCATAGTGTGCGACTGCGGCGCCCTATTCGGACTCGCTTTCGCTACGGCTCCCCCACACGGGTTAACCTCGCCACACACCGATGACTCGCAGGCTCATTCTTCAAAAGGCACGCCATCACCCCACCCGAAGGAGGGCTCTGACGGATTGTAAGCGCACGGTTTCAGGTACTATTTCACTCCCCTCCCGGGGTACTTTTCACCTTTCCCTCACGGTACTAGTCCGCTATCGGTCACCAGGTAGTATTCAGGCTTATCGGGTGGTCCCGACAGATTCACAGCAGATTTCACGGGCCCGCTGCTACTCGGGTGCCCATCACATGAGCCAAGATGTTTTCGTCTACAGGACTCTCACCCTCTACGGTTGGCCGTCCCAGACCAATTCGACTAACAACTTGGTTTCTCACTCATGCTCCACTCGGCAGAATGAAGAAGATGGGTCCCACGACCCCGACCAGGCAACGACTGCCGTCTATCACACCTGATCGGTTTAGCCTCTTCCGCTTTCGCTCGCCACTACTCACGGAATCACTGTTGTTTTCTCTTCCTGTGGGTACTGAGATGTTTCACTTCCCCACGTTCCCTCCACACGCCCTATATATTCAGGCGCGGGTAACACGACATCACTCGTGCTGGGTTTCCCCATTCGGAAATCCTCGGATCTCAGCTCGTTTGACAGCTCCCCGAGGCTTATCGCAGCCTACTACGTCCTTCATCGGCTCCTGGTGCCAAGGCATCCACCGTACGCTCTTACACACTTACTAACAAAGATGCTCGCGTCCACTGTGCAGTTCTCAAACAACACAC
>NZ_JBSGBY010001033.1:0-1564 GCF_053601505.1 Nocardia sp. NPDC004722 | reverse complement strand
GGTGCCGTGGTGCTGGCCACCGGCGGCTGCGCCTTCCTGTCCCGGGCGCTGGGCACGAACGTCGACACCGGCGATGGCGCGCTCATGGCCGCCGAGGTCGGGGCGCGCTTCTCCGGCATGGAATTCTCCAACGCCTACGCCATCGTCCCCAAGGGCTCCACCATCACCAAGACCGCCTACTACGGCTACGCCACCTTCTTCCACGAGGACGGCCGCGTCCTCGACGGCGCGGGCTCCACCAAGGGCCGCTCGGTCATCGCCCGAACCCTGCTGTCGGAGAGGGTCTTCGCCCAACTCGACCGCGCCGACGCCGACGTCCAAGCCCGAATGCGCCTGGGCCAGCCCAACTTCTTCCTCCAGTTCGACCGCCGCGGCATCAACCCGTTCACCGACCGCTTCGAAGTCGACCTGCTGGCCGAGGGCACTGTCCGAGGCACCGGCGGCATCGACATCATCGACGACGATTGCGCCACCACCGTTTCTGGCCTCTACGCCGCGGGCGACGCCGCCACCCGCGAACGCATCTGCGGCGGCTTCACCGGCGGCGGCAGCCACAATTCCGCCTGGGCAATGTCTTCCGGCAGCTGGGCAGGCCGCGGCGCGGCGGAATTCGCATTGCGCTCCGGCCGCATCGACCCGGCCGCTCTGCGCGGGGCGGGACAGGTCGGATTGCGCCCCGGCACAAGTGAATCGGTAACCGCCGACGACGTGGTCGCCGCCGCCCAGCAGGAGCTGATCCCTTTCGAGAAGAACTACCTACGCCACGGCGACCGCATCCAGCCCGCCCTCACCGCACTCGACGAACTCTGGGAGCGCGCCGCACGCGGCCTGGGCGGTTCCGGAATCGACCGCGTCCGTGCCCGACAAGCCGCGGCCATCACCGCGGTGGGCCGCCTGATGTACCGATCCACCTTGGCGCGCACCGAAACTCGCGGCATGAGCAAGCGCTCCGACCACCCCGATCAGGACCCGGCCCAACACCACCACATCCTCTCCGGCGGCCTCGACCAGGTCTGGACCACGACCGCCCCACCCGCGAGCGCCGCGTCAGCAGCCTCCACACTCGCGGTGGTGGGCTCATGATCGAGTTGATTCGCGCCGAGGACTGCATCGCCTGCGACAAGTGCGTCGACGTCTGCCCTACCGACGTCTTCGACCGCACCGAGAAGGGAATCCCGCTCATCGCACGGCAATCCGACTGCCAAACCTGCTTCATGTGCGAGGCCTACTGCCCGACCGACGCCCTCTATGTCGCCCCCGACTCCACCCCACTCGCCGACCCCGGCACCATCCCGGAGGCCGAGATCGGCCGCTACCGAGAGCAACTCGGCTGGGGGAGGGGCCGCAGGCCCGGCAGCCTCGTCGCGATCGGCCCGGAACTTCCGCACGGCGCGCCGCCGCCTCGCCTGACGGAGCTCGAGCCCGGCCGCTCATAGCGGCCGGGTATCAATCGCGGTGGTTGTGCGGGGGTTGAGACGTTGATCAATCCCCGCCGCACTGTGATCGGCGTCAGCGCAGGGCGAGGGCGAGGAAGAAGTCGACTCGGTCTTCCAGGCGGGAGAGG
>NZ_JBSGBY010001032.1:0-1582 GCF_053601505.1 Nocardia sp. NPDC004722 | reverse complement strand
CCCAACGCCACGGGGCCGAGCCCGGCCGCGACCGCCGCCGCCGAGCCCGCGCTGGAGCCGCCGGGGCTCAGCGCGGTGTTCCAGGGGTTGCGGGTGGCGGGGAATATCGGGTTGAGACCCGTTGCGCTGTAGCCGAATTCGGAGGTGTTGGTCTTGCCCAGGCAGATCGCGCCCGCCACGAGGGCTCGCTCGACGACGATGTCGTCCTCGTCGGGGATGTGGTCGCGGTACACCCACGATCCGGAGGTGGTGCGGATTCCCTTGGTGGACAGCAGGTCTTTGATGCCGAGAGGTACCCCGGCGAGCGGACCGGGGTCGAGGCCGTGGACCAGATCGTCGGCGATCTGCCGGGCCTGCCGCCTCGCCAGGTCGGGTGTGGGTGTGCAGAAGGCGTGCAGCACCGGATCCACGTCCTGTATCCGGTCCAGCACGGCGTCGGTGAGCTCGATGGGTGACAGTTCCCGGGAACGGATTCGGGCGACCAGTTCGGTGGCGGGCAGGAAGCAGAGTTCTTCGCGCTCGGCGGAGTTCACCGTGCCTCCTCACCCACCGACCGTGGCCGTGGCAGGCTCGGGGACGGCGGCTGGAAGGGTCACGGTGAGTCCGGCCTGCACCGCCGCCGCGATGACGAAACCGACGACCGCGTCCACCGAGCCGGGCAGGTGATAGTGGGCGATTGCGGCGGCGATGGCTCCGAGGCCCCACGCGGCGAACGCGATCGGCCGTACCGGCGCGGTCGCCGCGATCCGGCGACCGGCCAGCAGGTGGTCGACGATGAGGACCGCGCCGATGGGCGGCACCACCACGCCCAGCAGCACCAGCCAGTTGGTGATGTGGGCCCAGACACCGGTGAGCGCCAGGACGGTGCCGATCAGGCCCAGCGTCACGGCGAGCGGTCGCATGCGCAGCGGCGTGATTCCGGCCCAGCCGACCGCGCCGTTGTACAGGCAGTGCGACGCGACCGATCCCAGGTTCGCGAAGACGAACAGCACCGCCAGGCCGGTGACGAGGGCGCCGTGGCCGGACAGGAGGCCCAGGAAGGCTCCGCCGTTGTTCGCGGGATCGCTCGCGCCGCCGATGGCGACGACCAGGCCGCCGACGAGGAAGGCGGCGGTGTTGGCGAACGGGAAGGCCGAGGTCGCGGCGAGCAGACCCGCGCGGCCGTCGCGGGCCCAGCGGGTGAAATCGGCGGTCATGGTGCCGGAGTCGGCGAAGCCGCCGACCACGATGCTCACGCAGGCCCAGAAGCCCAGCGGGCCACCGCCGCCGGTGTAGTGGAAGGCGTCGGTGAGCGAATGTCCATGGCCCAGGCCGTAGTACAGGGCCAGACCGGCCATCGCCAGGAACAGCGGGGTGCCGATGAGACCGATCAGCGACAGGGCGCGGATTCCGGCGAGGGTGAGACCGACGAAGAACACTCCGCCGATCAGGCCGCCCCACACCGGATTCCAGCCGTACATGCTCTCGAGCGTGGTGCCGGTCAAGCCGACCTGGTAGGAGAACCAGCCGATCACGACGGTGGCCAGGAAGGCGACCACCGCTGCTCGCCCGCGGTCACCGAAGGCGGTGCGCGCTTGCAGCG
>NZ_JBSGBY010001031.1:0-1589 GCF_053601505.1 Nocardia sp. NPDC004722 | reverse complement strand
CCTCAACCAGTTCCAGGTGCTCTCGCGCGACGGCAGGCCGCCGTCGCCCGCCGACGGCGGCTGGAAGGACACGCTCTACCTCACCGCCACCGGCATGGCCGAGATCGCGGTGCGGTTCACCGACCACGCGGGCCGGTTCGTGCTGCACTGCCACAACCTCGAACACGAGGACATGGCGATGATGGCGACCTTCACCACCGTGGCCGGGAACGCCTCCTGACCACGGTGATGCCCGCGACTAGAGCAGGACGGCTCCGCTGGTGGGGCCGTCCTCGCGGGCGATGGCCGAATAGGCCGCGGCCAGCAGGCTCGGGTCCGGGCCCTCGAGGCGGCCCGGCTTGGCCAGACCGTCGAGCACCACGAAACGCACCACGCCCGAACGGGTCTTCTTATCGGTCTGCATGGTGTCCATCAGCTGCGGCAGCGCGTCGGCGTCGTAGGTGGTGGGCAGGCCGATGCTGGCCAGGATGCTGCGGTGGCGTTCGGCGGTGGCGTCGTCGAGACGTCCGGCCAGACGGCCCAATTCGGCCGCGAACACCAGGCCCACCGACACGGCCGCGCCGTGCCGCCAGCGGTAGCGCTCGCGGCGCTCGATGGCGTGGCCGAGCGTGTGGCCGTAGTTGAGGATCTCGCGCAGATCCGATTCCTTCAGATCGGCGGCGACCACATCGGCCTTGACCTGGATGGCGCGGCGGATCAGCTCCGGCAGCACGTCGCCGGTCGGGTCCAAGGCGGCCTGCGGATCGCGCTCCACCAGCTCCAGGATCACCGGGTCGGCGATGAAACCGGCCTTGATGATCTCGGCCATGCCCGCCACGATCTCGTTGCGCGGCACCGTCTCCAGCGTCGCCAGATCCACCATGACCGCCGCCGGCTCGTGGAAGCAGCCGACCAGGTTCTTGCCCGCCTCGGTATTGATGCCGGTCTTGCCGCCCACCGCGGCGTCCACCATGGCCAGCAGCGTGGTCGGCACGTGCACGATGTCCACGCCGCGCATCCAGGTGGCGGCCACGAACCCGGCCAGATCGGTGGCCGCGCCACCACCCAGGCTGATGATCGCGTCCTTGCGGGTCAACCCGATCCGCCCCAGCACCTCCCAGCAGAACCCGGCGACCTGCAGATCCTTACCGGCCTCCGCATCCGGGATCTCCACCCGATGCGCGTCGACGCCCTTGTCCGCCAGCGCCTTCCGCACCACCTCGGCGGTCTCGGCCAGCGGCGGCTGATGGAAGATCGCCACCGTCCGCACCGCGGACTTCCCCGTCACCTGATCAACCAGATCACCCAGCAGCCCGCGCCCGATGATCACCGGATACGGGTCGGCGGTACGCACCTCGATGCGAGTCGGCTCGCTCATAGGACTCCTCCGTGAATGCTCCCGCCCGACGGCGGGAAAGAAACGAATCCCCGGCGCACGGGGAACTGAACGAAAAGCCGGTCCGGGGCGGTGACGGTCATGAATCGCCCTCCGCCGCAGGGGGAGTGGACGGGCCGGTGCCGTTGGTCGCTATCTCGTGCTCGCGGGCGCGTGCCCGGGCGCGGCGGGCGCGTGCCCGGCGGGAGCGGCCGTTGCCGGGGGCGGGGGTCGG
>NZ_JBSGBY010001030.1:0-1599 GCF_053601505.1 Nocardia sp. NPDC004722 | reverse complement strand
ACGATCGAGCGCAGTCTCCGGTTGTCGCCACCCATCGTGTGGCGCGCGGATGCTCGGCGGCGATCTGCTTGGCCAGCGCCACAGCCTGATTGGAGCCGCCCGCGGCCGGCGAGTCGATGATCTCCGCGCCGAACATGGTCAGCAGCTGACGGCGCTCCACCGAGGTGTTCTCCGGCATCACGCAGATCAGCCTGTAGCCCTTGAGCTTGGCGGCCATGGCCAGCGAGATGCCGGTATTGCCGCTGGTGGGTTCGAGGATCGTGCAGCCGGGCGTGAGCCGCCCGTCGGCCTCGGCCGCCTCGATCATGCGCAGCGCCGGACGGTCCTTGATGGATCCGGTCGGGTTGCGGTCCTCGAGCTTGGCCCACAGCCGCACGTGATCGTCGCCGTCCCACTGCGGAGACAGGTTCTTCAGTCCGACCAGCGGGGTATTGCCCAGCGTCGCGATCAGCGACTCGTAGCGCGCCACGCTCAGTTGAACTTCACTGCGCGCGAACCGCCGGCGACCGCCGGGAGGATGGTGACGGTGCCGCCGTCGGTGACCTCGGCCTCGAGTCCACCGGTGAAGCGCACATCCTCGTCGTCGATGTAGATGTTCACGTAGCGGTTGAGCTTGCCGTCCTTGAGCAGTTTCGCCTCGAGACCCGGGTAGTTGGACTCCAGGTCGGCGATGACGGCGGCCAGGGTCGCGCCCTCGGCCTGAACTCGCTTCTGGTCCTTGGTGATCGGACGCATGATGGTCGGAATGGACACGGTGACCGGCATGAGGGGGGACTCCTTGTTTATGCGGGGTAGGTGGCGAGGATCTCGACGGGTTCCTCGGTGACGACGCCGTCGAGGATCCGGTAGCTGCGCAGTTCGTGGTCCTGCGGTTCGCGGGTGGAGATCAGCACGTAGTGGGCGTTGGGTTCGGAGGCGAAGGAGATGTCGGTGCGACTCGGGTAGGCCTCGGTCGCGGTGTGCGAGTGGTAGATGACCACCGGCTCCTCGTCGGCGGCGTCCATCTCCCGCCACAAGCGCAGCTGCTCGGTCGAGTCGAACTCGTAGAAGGTGGGCGAGCGCGCGGCATTGACCATGGGAATGAAGCGCTCGGGGCGATCGGAACCCTCGGGACCGGCGATGACACCGCACGCCTCATCGGGGTGGTCGGCCCGCGCGTGCGCGACCATCGCCTCCACGAGATCGGCCCTGATCACCAGCACAGTCGCATCCTTCCGCTCGACCCCGGCCGAACGGCCGAAACGCTGTCGTCAACAAGGTGACAATATGCGGCTATTCCCGGTGCGACCGCTCACACCCCGAACAGGTCGCGGTAGGCCGGAACGCCCGCGACCGAGGTCGCCGACAGGATCGCGTCCACGATCGCGCGCTCCACACAGACCGCGGCGGCGGTGCACAACTGGTCGAGGATCAACAGCTCCGCCGGAAAGGCCGGGGGCAGTGGGAAATTCGGCTGCTGTTCGGCGGTGCCGGTGGCGAGCGCGAAGATGGTGTCACCGTCCAGCGGCGAATGCGCGGGGCGGATGGCGCGGGCCAGACCGTCGTGCGCGGTGGCCGCGAGCCGCTTGCAGGCGGCGGGATCCAGCGCGGCATCGGTGG
>NZ_JBSGBY010001029.1:0-1620 GCF_053601505.1 Nocardia sp. NPDC004722 | reverse complement strand
GCCTGCGATTGTGCTGCCGGGGGGGATCCTTGAGCTTGGGGACGGGGGGGGTGGCCGCCCCCGGGCGGGCGTGAGCGGCACGGAGGGGGTGGTTAACACTCGGCACGGGGGGGTGGGGGGGATTCGGGGTGGCGGATAGCGATTTCGCCTTGCTCACCTGCTCCGCCTTCCTGTCACCGGGTCGCCGTCGCCCTTTCGGTGTCCGCCGCGGCGGACGCGGGCTACACGCGGGCCGCCGTCGTAGCTGCCAGTGTAGCCAGCCCGGCCAGCACGATCGCCGTGGTCGGCAGGCCCGCCAGCGCGCCCAATTTGCCCGCGATCGGGTAGGTGATCAGGAAGCAGGCGTGCGAGAGCGAGAACTGCGCGGTGAAAACGGCGGTGCGAGTGTCGGGTTCGGACTCGGCGCGCAGCAGGCGCGCGGACGGGGTGTTGATCAGCGAGGTGCCCGCGCCGAGCAGCACCCAGGTCAGCGCCAGCACGACCGCCCCGGCGGGGCGGGGCAGCAGGGTCGGCAGGGCCGCGGCCAGCAGGCCCGGCGGGAGCGCGACGCACCCGGCCAGCATGAATCGGCGCTCGGGGATGACGGCCAGCAGGCGGGGGGTCGCCAACGCCACCACCATGGACCCGAATCCGAAGCAGCCCAGCGCCAGCGCCACCTCGGTGTTCGAACCGCCCAGCCGATCCCGCACGTACACAACGGTATTCACGATCACCAGCGCGGTGGCGGCGGCCACCACCAGGTTCATGGCCAGCAGCCCGCGCAGCACCGGGCGGTTCAGCATGATCCGCGCGCCCTCGGTGATGCGCTCGAGCAGCGGGGCCGACCGCTCCGGCGGGGCGAGCCGCGGCAGCCGGGTGGTCACCACCAGCAGTGCCGAGGCGACGAAACCGGCCGCGGTGCCCACGAACAGCGAGTGATAGCTGATCACCGTCAGCAGCGCGGCCGCCAGCACCGGGCTCAGCAGTGATTCCATGTCGTAGGCCAGCCGGGACAGCGACAGGCCGCGGGTGTAGTCCTCCTCGTCGACCAGGATCGACGGGATGAGCGACTGGAACGCGGGCGTGAAGGTCGCCGAGGCCGACTGCAGCAGCGCGATCAGCACATAGATCTGCCAGGTGTGCGTGACGAACGGCAGCAGCAGCGCGATCACCGCGCGGATCGCGTCCGCCGAGACCAGCACCGCCCGGCGCGGCAGCCGCAGCGTGAGCGCCGAGATCACCGGCGCCACAGCCACATACGCCACCATCTTGATGGCCAGCGCGGTGCCGAGCACCGCGCCCGCCTGACCCCCGGCGATCTCGTAGGCGAGCAGGCCGAGGGCGACGGTCAGCAGCCCCGTGCCGACCAGGGCGACCACCTGGGCGGCGAACAGCTTGCGGAAGCGGGGATGGCGGAGCACGGCGAGCACGGGACCACTATAAGCCAATATGTGCGCAGCTGCGCACATGATGTCCGATATATTCCGGCTTGTCCGAACCCGTTGGGTTCGCTGGGCGATTCGTCGCTATCCTCGCCTGCATGGGGAGGAAATTCGCGGCCGGTGCGCTGGCCGCCGCGACGCTGGCCACCGCCGCCTGCGCCCGGCCCGCCGCCACCGCGCCCATGGCGGGCAATCTGGC
>NZ_JBSGBY010001028.1:0-1627 GCF_053601505.1 Nocardia sp. NPDC004722 | reverse complement strand
GATCTCGAATGCCAGCCACACCCAGGTGGTGTATACGGCGACCCTGGGCACGGAAAGGCTGTTGATCACGTCTTCGGTGGAACGAATCGTGCTCGGTGTGTACGCACCGATAGATTCGAAGCGGGTACGCATGTGGCCCCCTGCTCTCTGGACTGTGCGTGTCCGGTCGAATTTGGTTGCGACGGCCGCAATTCGGTGTCCCCCGAGCCGGCCTCGCTGATATCCCATAGCCCCGATGCCGAGTGAAACGCTACCGTACCGAGCAGTAGCGGGAGGCCACTCCCGTCACACGAATAACACTGCGCCAGATCTTGTTTCGGCACGATATCGCTGGACAGACCCTATGCGACGGCCGGAACGCGGCTCACCCGTAGGGGGTGGAATAGGGGTAGGTGAAGAACCGGTGTCGGTACCCGAGGACACACTAAACACGTTGTATATCAAGTGATTACGAACCGCCACCGGTGGCGGTTCGAGGACACCGCGTGTAGCCTCACCGATACATTCATCGCATTCCTCGACAATTCACTGGGGGAAGTGTGTCGCATTCCTTGCCCACCATTTATTGGCGCGCTCTCGATCGTTTTCGCGATATCGTCGCCGCCCATCCCGAGCGGGAGGCGGTGATCTATCCGAACGGCAGGAACAAGGCCGGGCTGCCCAACTACGAGCAACTCACCTATGCCGAACTCGACGCCTGGTCGGACACCATTGCCGAGAAGTTCATCGAGGCCGGCGTCGGCCGCGGCGTGCGCACCATCGTGCTGGTGCGGCCGGGGCCGGAGCTGTACGCGGTCCTCTACGGGCTGTTCAAGATCGGCGCGGTGCCGGTCGTGATCGATCCGGGCATGGGCATGTTCAAGATGCTGCGCTGCCTGCAAGCCGCCGACGCGGAAGCCTTCGTCGGTGTGGTGGAGGCGCAGGCGCTGCGCATCGTGTTCCGCGCCTACTTCCGCAAGGTGCGCGTCGCGGTCACCGTCGGCCGCTCCTGGTGGCAGGGCCCGACCCTCGAAAGCTGGGGCCGCACACCGGCATCCACGCTGCCCGAGCGGGAGCCCGGGCCCGACGACGAGCCGCTGCTGATCGCCTACACGACCGGCAGCACCGGTCCCGCGAAGGCGGTGGTCCTGACCCACGGCAACCTCGCCGCCATGATCGAGCAGGTCGACGACGCCCGCGAGCACGTCCCGCCGGGCACCTCGCTGATCACCGCCCCGGTGGCGGGCATCCTGGAGCTGCTGCTCGGATCCCGCTGCGTGCTACCGCCGTTGATCCCCTCACAGGTCGGCGCGACCGATCCCGCGCACGTGGTGGACGCGGTCGAACGCTTCGCGGTGCGGACCATGTTCGCCTCACCGGCGGTGATCATCCCGCTGCTGGCGCACCTCGAGCAGACCGGCGCGGCGCTGCCCACCATCCAGAGCATCTACTCCGGCGGCGCGCCCGTGCCCGACTGGTGTGTGGCCGCGCTGCGGGACGTGCTGCCCGAGGACGCCAAGGTGTACTCCGGGTACGGGGCCACCGAGGCGCTGCCCATGGCCACCATCGAATCCCGGGAACTGCTGGGCGATCTGGTGGAGCAGGCCCATCACGGGCAGGGCGTGTGTGTCGGGCGGCCCGCGTTGCA
>NZ_JBSGBY010001027.1:0-1634 GCF_053601505.1 Nocardia sp. NPDC004722 | reverse complement strand
TCTGATCGTTGGCAGGGGGCTGGAAAAGTGTGTCGATGCCGCCCGCTTTGCCGGTATTGCCCGGTTCATTCTGGTTTCGGTGTTTCCGGACGCGGGGCGCGATCGGGAGACCAGCCCTGGGTTCGAGCACTACATGCGGGTGAAGAAGACCGCGGACGTCTATCTCGTGGCGACCGGTCTGGACTGGCTGATCGTGCGGCCGGGGACATTGCGTGACGAGCCCGGAAAGGGCCTGGTCGCAGCCGGACTCGCGATCGAATACGGCGACATCGCCCGCGATGACGTCGCCGCCTTCCTCGATGTCGCCCTGCACCGGCCCGCGCTCAACCGGATCATCGTGGAGCTGACCGGCGGACACACCCCTGTCGCCGAGGCCGTCGAGCTCGTCCTCGAGCGGTCCACCACGGCCAGGGAATAGCCGAAAGCCACATTTCACGGCCGAAATTCGCGCGCGGATCGCAACCGGGTGCGGCAAATGCGCGAGATACCTGGAATAGTTGGGGCGGAACGCACAAGGACCGAGGCGAAAGCGGGGATGTTGGTGACTTCGACTGACGGTGTGAGCGGGGTAAGCACGGTGAAGGATGCGCCGCCGCCCTCGCCATCGAACACCCTCGAGCGCGATGTCCAGACCCTGGAAAAGGCGATCTACGAAGTCAAACGGGTGATCGTCGGTCAGGATCGCCTGGTCGAGCGGCTGTTGGTCGGAGTTCTCGCCAAGGGGCACGTGCTGCTGGAGGGTGTGCCGGGTATCGCCAAGACCCTGGCCGTGGAGACCTTCGCGACGGTGGTGGGCGGTAGCTTCTCCCGCGTCCAGTTCACGCCGGACCTGGTGCCCACCGACCTCGTCGGTACCCGCATCTACCGGCAGGGCCGCGAGGAATTCGATACCGAGCTGGGCCCGGTGGTCGCGAACTTCGTGCTCGCCGACGAGATCAACCGCGCGCCCGCCAAGGTGCAGTCCGCGCTGCTCGAGGTGATGGCCGAGCGGCACGTGTCCATCGGCGGCAAGACCTACCCGATGCCGAATCCGTTCCTGGTCATGGCGACTCAGAACCCGATCGAGTCGGAGGGCGTGTACCCGCTGCCCGAGGCGCAGCGCGACCGCTTCCTGTTCAAGGTCGTGGTGGACTACCCCTCCGTCGAGGAGGAGCGCGAGATCATCTACCGGATGGGCGTCACCCCGCCCGCGGCCAAGCGCGTGCTGGATCCGGAAGAGCTGGTGCGGCTGCAGGCCGTGGCCGCCAATACCTTCGTGCACCACGCACTGGTCGACTACGTGGTCCGCGTGATCGCCGCGACCCGCAAGCCCGCCGAGTTCGGCATGCACGATGTGGCCGGGTGGATCTCCTACGGTGCTTCGCCGCGTGCCTCGCTGGGCATCATCGCCGCCGCGCGCGCGGTCGCGCTGATCCGCGGCCGCGATTATGTGGTGCCGCAGGACGTGGTCGAGGTGATCCCGGATGTGCTGCGCCACCGCCTGGTGCTGTCCTACGACGCGCTCGCCGACGAGGTCAGCCCCGACGACGTGATCAAGCGCGTGCTGCAGACGGTCGGCCTGCCGCAGGTCGCCGCGCAGGCCAATGCGCCCGCCGGTGCCGCGCCCGCCGCGCCGATGCCCGCCCCGGCCGCGC
>NZ_JBSGBY010001026.1:0-1645 GCF_053601505.1 Nocardia sp. NPDC004722 | reverse complement strand
TCCATGGTCGGTGAGACCAACCGCGCGCCCTTCGACCTCCCCGAGGCCGAGGGCGAGCTGGTCGGCGGCTTCCACACCGAGTACTCGTCGCTGAAGTTCGCCATGTTCATGATGGCCGAATACATCAACATGGCAACGGTTTCCGCGCTGGCCACGACGCTGTTCTTCGGCGGCTGGCACGCGCCGTTCCCGATCAGCCTGTGGGCGGGCGCGAACACCGGCTGGTGGCCGATGATCTGGTTCGTCGCCAAGGTGTGGACGTTCCTGTTCGTGTTCATCTGGCTGCGCGGCACACTGCCTCGACTGCGCTACGACCAGTTCATGAACCTGGGCTGGAAGCTGCTCATCCCGGTGTCGCTGGCCTGGGTCATGTTCGTGGCGACATTGAAGGTGTTGCAGGACAACGGAACCCACATCCAGACCGCCGGAATGGTGATCGGCGGCATCGTGGTGTCGGTCGTGATGCTGGGCTTGGTGATCCGGGCAGGGCACGCGGGCGACGATCGTTCCAAGGCGTCGCCGGATCCCGACTCCACCCGGGCGTACTCGGAGTTCCCGGTCCCGCCGATGCCCGCCGAACCGATGGCGGCCACGCCGAAACCCGGTCTGCTGGAACCGCTCGGCGGCTTCTACGTCACCGCGTCGACCATGTTCAAGAAGCCCAATACCGAGCTCTACCCCGAGGTCAAGACGCCGACCGCGCCGCGCTACCACGGGCGGCACCAGCTCAACCGGCACCCCGACGGCCTCGAGAAGTGCATCGGCTGCGAGTTGTGCGCGTGGGCCTGCCCGGCCGACGCCATCTTCGTCGAAGGCGCGGACAACACCGAGGACGAACGCTTCTCGCCCGGTGAGCGGTACGGCCGCGTCTACCAGATCAACTACCTGCGCTGCATCGGCTGCGGCCTGTGCATCGAGGCGTGCCCGACGCGGGCGCTGACCATGACCAACGAGTACGAGCTCGCCGACGACAACCGCGCCGACCTCATCTACGAGAAGCAGGATCTGCTCGCACCGATGGAGCCCGGCATGGTCGCGGCACCGCACGCCATGTACCCGGGCGCGGACGAGGGCTCCTACTACCGCGGCGAAGTCCCCGGTGCGCCTTGTGAACTCGCCGGAGCCGAAGGGGTCAAGAAATGATCGATCCGTTGGCTACCAACAACATTGCCCAGCAGGGGCAGCAGATCGTCACGCACACCTCCACCGGCGAGGCCGTCCAGTTCTGGATCCTCGCCGTGGTGGCGGTGCTCGGCGCGCTCGGCATGGTCTGCGCGCGCAAGGCCGTGCACTCGGCACTGTGCCTGGCCGCCACCATGATCACGCTCTCGGCGTTCTACATCGCGCAGAGCGCGCTGTTCCTGGGCATCGTGCAGATCGTCGTCTACACCGGCGCGGTCATGATGCTGTTCCTGTTCGTGCTCATGCTCGTCGGCGTGGACTCCGCGGAGTCGCTGCGGGAGACGCTGCGCGGGCAGCGGCTGGCGGTCATCGTGGTGGGCATCGGATTCGGCATGCTGCTCATCGGCGGCATCGCGAGCGGCGTCCGCGGCAAGAGCGTCGCCGAGACCGGGCCGGGCCTGGGCGGCAACGACACCATCGGGGCGCTGGCCGAACTCATCTTCGTGCGCTACGTGTGGGCGTT
>NZ_JBSGBY010001025.1:0-1651 GCF_053601505.1 Nocardia sp. NPDC004722 | reverse complement strand
CTGGGCGAGATCGACGCCGCGCTCTCCGCACACGAGAGCGTCGACTTCGCCGTGACCGTGGGCCATGGGATCACCGCGGGCACCACCGCGCTGGTCGGCACGCTGATCGGCGGCCATCGGCGCGAACTGATCCCGGCCTGCCGAAAGGTTCTGCAGCTGCGCGTAATTGCGGACCGCGCCCTCCTGATACAGGTCCCACCAGCCGTCCACCTGATACATGGCGATGCCGTTGTCGACCAGATTGTGCAGATCGGTCTCGAAACGCCGGTCCTGCCACCAGGAGTTGTCGTACGCGGTGGCGCCGCCGGTGTAGGCGTCGAAGAGCAGCTTCACGGTGCTGGTGTCCGGGCCGACCAGGGCCATCAGGTGATCGCCGAGCGAGCGCAGGAACTGCTGCGGCGAGACCACCGCGGACAGGAACGGGCCGATCAGACTCAGATACGGCACCATGAGCGAGATGACCGTCAGCAGCAGCGGGCTCATCATGCCGTCGTGATTGAGCACCTCGTCGAAGATGTTGTTGGGCACCGCGAACGGCACGATCGCCTTCAACGGTGAACCGGGGCCGACGGTTTCGGCGGTCCGCATGGCCGACAGGCCCGGGAACGAGTAGCCGTACATGCCGACCTTGCCGTTGGAGCCGGGCAGTTTCGCCGCCCAGTCCACCAGTTCCGCGCCGTCCGCGCCGTCCTGCTTGGACGCCGGACTCCACGCGCCGGTCGACCCGCCGGTGCCGCGCACATCCGCGGTCACCTCGATATAGCCGTGCCGCACCAGCATGTCCTGCATGGAGGTCGCCTGGTTGATGACGCGGCGGGCATCCTTCAACTGATCCGGCAACTGGATGTGCAGATCGTCGATCACGCCGGTCAGCGCGGCGGTCAGCGCGCTGGTGACCGCGCCGTAGGTGGTGAAGTTGACGATCACCGGGAACTCGCCCGCGGCCCGCTGCCCGGTCGCCGGATCGATGGGATACCGCACCTCGGCCTGCAACTGATTGCCGTCCGAGAGCGGAACGACTTGCCCCAGTTGATAACCCACACCGTACTGCTCGGGCGTCGGCTGATAATCGGACGGCAGACCGAAATTCGCGGGCGCGTCCGGCACCGGCCCGAAGACCGGCGCACCGTGCGCGGTAGTGGAGGAAACGGTCAGGGCCAGGACCGAGAACCCGGCCACGGCCCACGGTGCCACGCGGCAGCGACGGGGCCGGAAGGTGCTACTCAACGATCTACCTCTGCGGGGGTCGGGAGGTCGCCGCACGTGCGCCGCTGCGGAGGCGGACGGCTGGGACCACGTCGTCGGGATCGAGCACACCGCACAGCCTCGGCGCGCCGCTACCGGCAATCGCCACGACTACACCGCACCCGCTTGTGCAGTCGACCAATGAGGCGGGTCGGATTACGGTGCGAACGAGGCGGATTCGAGGCGGCGGGCGATGCGGGCCGCCGAGAGCGTCATGGCGTCGGTGGGGCGGTGCGGGTCGAGGCCGGTGAGTTCGTGGACCCGGGCCAGGCGGTAGGTGACGGTGTTGCGGTGGATGGTGAGCAGGCGGGCGGTGGCGAGCTGGTTGAAACCGGTGTCCACGAACACTTCCAGGGTTTCGGCCAGCAGCGGCTGCGCGTCCAGGGGTGCGAGGACGGCGGCCAGG
>NZ_JBSGBY010001024.1:0-1653 GCF_053601505.1 Nocardia sp. NPDC004722 | reverse complement strand
GTGAGCCGACGCAGTTCCTCGGCCGCAGTGCCGCTGGGCGCGTCCGGCAGCGTGAACCGCACGCGCTCAGCCCGCCGCACCGGGCCGACGGCAATGCCGGGCGATGCCGGGAGCGGACCGCCGCGGTGTTCCCCGACGGCGTCCACGGGCAGGGCGGGTGTGCTGTCCGGGGTCTCGTCGAAGTGCCGGTCGGCGAGGGCAAGCACCCTCTCGACCACCGTTCTGGCGTCGGAACCGCTTGCGGTGACTTCGATTTCGTGGCCGCGCAGCGCGCCCAGTGTCGCAATGCGGCTCAGACTGCTCCCGGAGGCTGGCCCGCGGCCGGTCGTCAGATTGCGCAACCACACCTGGGCGTCGTGGCCGCGCAGTTCTGCGACGAGCCGAGCGGCGGGCCGGGCATGCAGTCCGTGCTCGTTGTGAATCACGAAGGTCGCCGTTGCATCCGGGCGATCGGACCGCGGATCATCGCGGTCGGGCAGGCGTTCCGACGGCAGAAGATCGGGTTCGCCCAGCTGCGAGCGCTTTCCGGCCAGCGAGTTCTCCGCCTCCGCGGCGGCGGTATCCAGATCGGCGCCCCCGGCCGCGGCGACCGTCGCGGCGATCAGCCCTTCCAGCAGCGGCGCCGAGCACAGCCGGGTCCGATGCTCACCCTCGAGCAGATCCAACGCGAGTTCCGCCGACAGCACCGCGCTGCCGAGGTCCATGAGCAGCAGGACACCCGCGCCGCGATCGGCCGCCACGATCGCGTCCGCGACGGCGCTGGCGTCGGTGCCGAAGGTCTGCTCGTCCAGCCCCGCAGCGATCTCGATCGGAACCGCCGTGTCGTGCAACATTTCCGAGGCCAGGGCGACGGCGGCGCGGGCGAGCGGGCGGCTGTGCGAGATCACGACGATGCCGATCATCGCACCGCCTCCCGGGCCGCCCGCACCAGCAGCACGGCGCTGGTCGCGCCGGGATCGCGATGGCCGATGCTGCGCGGACCCAGGTAGGAGGCGCGGCCCTTGCGGGCGAGCATGTCGACCGTGGCGTCACTCCCGGCCTGCGCGCCGGCGACCGCGCGATCCAGCGCCTGGTCCAATGCGGTTCCGGCGGCGGCACTTTCGTCGAGGGCCGCGGCCGCCGGAGCCAGCGCGTCGAACATCGTCTTGTCCCCGGCTTCGGCCTTGCCGCGCGCGACGACCCCGTCCAGGCCCGCGCGGAACGCCTTGGCGAAACCGGCGGTGTCGAGATCGTTTCCCTCGACCGCGGCCGAGAAGCGAAGGAAGAACGTGCCGTACAACGGCCCGCTCGCCCCGCCGACACTGCGGATCAGCACCATCGCCGCCTGCTTCATGGTCTCGGCGAGCGTGTATTGCGGGGTCTCGGTCAGCGCGGCCAGCACCGCGGCGGTGCCGCGCCGCATATTGCTGCCGTGGTCGGCGTCGCCGATGGCCGCGTCGAGTTCGGTGAGTTCGTCGGCGTTGGTCTCGATGAGGGTGGCGAATCCGCTCAGCCACAACTGGGAATCGAGCATGGTCACACTCCCCACCGCAGCGCGGGCGTGCGCACCGGCGCATCCCACGAGCCGCTAACTCGGCGGGATGAAATCCCAAGAGTTGAAACAACTCTCGTAACTCTCAGGGGTTCCCCCTGAAACCCCACCGCGAAGGACCG
>NZ_JBSGBY010001023.1:0-1657 GCF_053601505.1 Nocardia sp. NPDC004722 | reverse complement strand
CGGCACCTCGCGCGTGCAGGCGCGCCGCCAGCGCCTCGACCCGACGCCCCAGTTCCGCGAACGCGATCCGCTCGTACGCGTCGACCAGCGCGATCCGTTCTGGCGTCGCCCGCACCCGCGCCCGCAGCATCCCCACGACAGTTCGCCCGTTCGCGTCCTCGGCCGTCTCGGCGCCCGGCTCAGTGGCCGCCCCGGCCTCGCGGGCGCGCCAGGCATCGAGGAGGGCGTGGTCGGTGGAGTCGAGGAGATCGAGATTCTCGAGGGGGCGATCCATGTGGGAGAGGAGGGAATTCAGGAAGGTGGGGAGGCGGCGGGTGTGGGCTTCGAGTTCGGCGGGGGTGTAGAGGGTGGGGTTGGCGTCGAGGATGAGGCGGATGCCTTGGTCGCCGTAGTCGTAGAGGCGGAAGGCTATGTCTTCCTCGACGCCTGCGGCGACGTTGCGGACCACGCCTGGGGATTCGGCGAAGCGGAGGCCGAAGTCGAAGGGCATGACGTTGACGGAGGGGCCGGATATGCGGCGATCTACGTTGGCGCTCAGGCGGTTTCGCAGGAGGTCGCCGTAGCGGTAGCGGTGGTGGGGGCGGCTGGCGCGCAGGTGGTCGCGGATCTGGGTGATCGTCTCGGCGAAGGTGGTGGCGGGGGTGAAATCGGTCCAGCAGTGGATGGCGTTGACGGTCATGGTGGGGACGCGCAGGGCGGGGGTGCCGATGCGCATCATGACGGGGAGAACCAGGTTGATCTGGTCGGCGCCGGCGATCCGGTGCAGGTAGGCCGCGACACCGGCGATGAGCGCTTCGGCGGAGGTCGCGCTACGCAGGCCGCGCAGGGCGGTCACCAATTCCGGTGTGAGGTCGGCGATCACGCGGGTCATGCGCGGGGACAGCGGCGCGGTGCGACCGGCCGCGCCGACGGGTTCGGGGCGGCCGCGTTCGTAGCCGGCCCAGAATTCCGCCGCGCGCGTGTACTCCTCGGAATGCCGGTCGCGGTGATCGTGCTCGGCGGCCTCCTCGAGGGAGCCGAAATTGACCGGCGGCGGCAGGGTTCCGGCCGCCAGCGCGGTGTAGGTCTGCGCCACCCGGCGGGCGACCAGCACCAGCCCGTAGCCGTCGAGCACGATGTGGTGCACGCGGTGATACCAGAGCAGGGTGTCGTCGGCGACGCGCAGCAGTGCGTGGGCGAACAGCCGGTCGGTGTACACACACCGGTCGACGCCCATGTCGGCGTCCATCCACTCCTGTGCGACGGCACGGGGATCCGGCCGGTCACGCAGGTCGGCGACGTGGATCGGGCAGTCGGCCGGTTCCGGTTCCTGGCGCGGCCCGTCGGCGGTGTCACGGATGCGCAGGTGCAGCGCCGGTGTCTCGGCGACGGTGGATCGGATGGCGTCGGCCAGCAGATCCTCCCGCACCGGCCCGCGGATCTCGACGTATTCGCCGATGTTCAGCATGGCCGTGGAGGCGAGTTGCTGTTGCTGCTGCCAGATCTCGTATTGCGCAGCGGTCAGCCGCATCAGCCCTCCAGCGGGGACAGCAGCCGCCACCAGGCGTCCAGGGTGGGCTCGTCGAGCAGGTCCATGAAGCCGATCTCGCGGCCCGCCGCACGCCAGCGCTCGACCAGCGACAGCACCCGCACCGAGTCGAGGCCCGCGGCGAAAAGG
>NZ_JBSGBY010001022.1:0-1662 GCF_053601505.1 Nocardia sp. NPDC004722 | reverse complement strand
GAGCGGGCGGCATACGCGACCATCACATCGCGAGCCAGTGGACGTACCGACCAGCCATCGCCGGAGATGTGGTGCATCACGAAAACCAGCACATGCATCGGCACTTCGGCCATGCTCATATCAGCGGAGCCAGCCGAGATGATCCGGAACAGTCCCGCGCGCACCGGAACCGAGGCGGTCACGTCGAAGCCGGTGAGGATCAGTTCGGCGACACGGCTGCGCAGCTCAGCCTCGGTGACGTCGATGACGGTCGTGTCCAGCTGGACCTGGTCGGCGGGCAGGACGACCTGCACGCCACGGCCTTCCGAGTTCTCCGGGTAGACGGTGCGCAGCACCTCATGCCGCTCGAGCACGTCTTCGACTGCGGCCAGCAGGGCGTCCACGTCGAGGTCGCCGGTGAGGCGGACCGCCAGCGGGATGTTGTTGACGGCCGAGGCGGTGTCGAAGCGGTTGAGGAACCACATGCGTTGCTGTGCCAGCGACAGCGGGATCTCGGCGGGCCGCTCCCCCGCCACCAGGGCGGGGCGCGCACCGGCGCCCGCCTGCGCCTGGGCGCGGGCGGCCAGTCCGGCCACGGTGGGGGCCTCGAACAGCACACGGACCGGGATCCGGGTGTCGAGGGCCTGGCCGAGCCGGGCCACTACCTGGGTGGCGATGAGCGAGTTGCCGCCGAGCTCGAAGAAGTCATCATCGAGGCCGGCTCGGCCGACGCCTAGGACGTCGGAGACGATGCCCGCCACGATCTCTTCGATCGGGGTGGACGGGGCGCGGAAGACCTTGGCCTCGAACACCGGCGCGGGCAGCGCCTTGCGATCGAGCTTGCCCGAGGCATTGAGCGGGAAGGCGTCCAGCACTACGAACGCGGTCGGCACCATGTAGGACGGCAGCAGGCCGCCCAGATACGTGCGCAGCGCCTCGGTGTCGAGGGCATCCGCGCCGAGAGCAACCGGCTTGGATGTCGGCGCGGACGCTGGAACCACGTACGCGATCAGCGCGTCACCGGTCCGATCGCCCGAGCGCAGCACCACGGCCGCCTGTGCGATCGACTCGCGGGCGGTGAGCGCCGCCTCGATCTCGCCGAGCTCGATACGCAGACCACGCAGCTTGACTTGGAAGTCGGTGCGGCCCAGGTAGCTCAGCTCACCAGTCCTGGTCCAGGTGACCAGGTCACCGGTGCGATACATGCGCGTACCGTCACCGAACGGATTGGCCACGAAGCGATCCGCGGTCAGATCCGGACGCGCCACGTACCCGGTGGCCAACTGATCGCCCGCCAGGTACAGCTCACCCGCGACACCCGCCGGCACCGGCCGCAGCCGCGAATCCAGCACGTAGACCTGGGTGTTGAAGACCGGCGAACCGATCGGCACCGAGATGATGTCGGTGTCCTCGACCTCGTGGTAGGTGACATCGACCGCGGCCTCGGTCGGACCGTAGAGGTTGTGCAGACGGGCACCGGTGAGCTCGCGCAGCTTCTGCGCTGTGGTCACCGGAAGCGCTTCGCCGGAAGCGAAGACTCGCTGCAAGGAGGTCAGCGCGGCCGCCTTGGCGGCGTCCCCTTCCAGCCCGGCGACGAAGACCGACATCATCGACGGCACGAAGTGCGCAGTGGTGACACCGGTCTCGATGATCAGATCCGCGAGGTAGGCCGGATCGCGGTGG
>NZ_JBSGBY010001021.1:0-1668 GCF_053601505.1 Nocardia sp. NPDC004722 | reverse complement strand
CCGGCCGTGACCACCGACCTGGTGCTGATCGGCTTCCTGATCGTGTTGCAGATCGCCGCCCTCCCCGTGCAATTGGTGCGTGACTGGCCGTGGCTGCACGTGGTGCGCACGGTCCCGGCGGTGCTGGCGACCCTGGTCGCGGCGACCGCTTCGGCACTGGGGCTGGGCAGCGACGCCACCGCGGCTTCGGATCGTTTCGAGGTGCTGGCCGCGGCGATCGTCATCGCGGTCGCGGGGCTGGCGGGCGCGATCCTCTGCGGGCGGCAGCGCGCCGGGGAAGTCACCGCGAGCCTGAGCTTCGCCGCGGCGACACTGCCGATGCTGGCCGCGCCGATCATGTTCGGCCGAATGGGATCCGTCCTGGTGTCCGCCTCGTTCGCCGCCGTGCTGCTGCTCGTCGCCGTGCTGCCGTGGCTGCCGAAACTGGGTGCCGCCCTGCGGATTCCGGCGCATCTGGCCGTCGTCTCGGCGCTGGCGGGCGCGTTCGCGCTGCTGGAGGCGTGCCTCGGGGTCTCGCGGGTGCAGACCCTGCCGGTGGCCCTGTGCGTGGTCGCCATGGGCTTCCTGGCGGTGGCCGGTCAGCAGCGGTCGCGGATCGCGGCGGGCATCGGTGCGGGTTACGGGGTGCTCGGCGCACTCGTCTTCGGCTACCGCGCCGATCCGGCGACCCTCGCCGGCCAGGCCGAAGCCGAAGCGCACCTGGGTATTTCGACCGCCCTGTCGGCCCTGACGCTGCTGGCGGTGCTGCTGGTGGCGGGCTGGGCCGCGCGTCGCCTCGGCCTGCTGGACGGGGAATCCGAGGCCACCACGCTGTCGGTGTTCGCCGGTATCGCCGGTCTGTACGCGGTGACCGCGCTGACGGTGTCCCTCGGTGTCGCCACCGGCAACCCGGACGGCTTCCGCGCCGGGCACGGGATCGCGACGGTGGTCTGGATGGCCGCCGCGACCGCCGCCCTGCTCTACGGCCTGCGCCGCCTGGCCCGTACCCCGCAGCGGGCCAAGGTCGCGCTCGCGGCCGGACTGCTGGTCACCGCGGCCGCCCTGGCCAAACTGTTCCTGTTCGATCTGGCCACCCTCGACGGGTTGGTGCGCGCCGCGGCCTTCCTCGTGGTCGGTGTGCTGCTGCTGGTGGCGGGCACCCGCTACGCGCGGGCCTACGCGGATCTGGAGAACCGCGGGTCCGACCTGGAGGCGCCGACCGCGTGACACCCTGAATGACGAACGCCCGGCCGAGGATTCGGCCGGGCGTTCGTCGTCTTCGGTTCGGGCGGATCAGTCGCGATCCTGGCGGCGGAGCAGTTCGTTGACGCTCACCTGACGTCCCTCACCGCCGCGATGCTTGGCATCCTCGTCCGGCTTGGGGCGCCGCCGCGCCGAACGCAGATCCGACATCCACTGCTCGATGCTGCTGCGCTCACCGGGCGGCGGTTCCGCCGCGGCATGGTGGGCCGGATGCTCTTCCGTGGCAGCCGCGTCGTCCGCCGGTTCCGAGTGTCCCTCGGCGTCACCGGTTTCGGCCGGTTGCGGCTGGTAGAGCTGGGCCCGCGTGGCCGGATGCGGCGGGATCTTCGCCGTCGGCGGCGGCAGGACGCGTTCGGAGCCGACCGCGGGCGCGGGCGGATCCGCCGGTGCCGGGGGCGGTGCGGCCGGTGCGGTTGCCGCGGGAGG
>NZ_JBSGBY010001020.1:0-1669 GCF_053601505.1 Nocardia sp. NPDC004722 | reverse complement strand
GCGACGGCGTGGACGTGCCGTCGGTGGCGGGCGCGCTCGGCATCCCCGTCACCGGACCGGCCGCCGTCCTCGGATTCGCCTTCACCGGCGAGGCTCCGACCGCCCGCGACCGCGACACCCTCGGCAGCGCACTTCGCCTGCGCGCCGGGGCATTTCGCCGCGACTCACTGGCCACCCGCATCGGCGACCGCGCCTATATCCTGCTGCCTCGCTACCAGTCCGCCCGCGCCGTCACCGCCTGGACCCGCCAGCTCGTCGACCAGCTCGAATCCGCCGGCTCCCTGATCCTGCGCGCCGCCATCGCGATTCCCGTCCCCGACCTCGCCCAGGTCGCGCGCGCCCGCCTCGAGGTCGACCGCGTCCTCGACTCCACCGCCGCTACCTTCCCCCGCGACCGCGTCACCACCCTCGCAGAATCCCGCACCGCCGTTCTGCTCGGCGAAATCCTCGACCTCATCGCCGCCCGCCCCGAACTCCACGACCCCCGCCTGACCGCCCTCTTCGACTACGACACCACCCACGCCGCCCAACTCGAAGCCACCCTCACCCACTACCTGCGCCACCACGGCGACGTCCGCGCCGCCGCCACCGCCCTCAACATCCACCCGAACACCTTGCGCTACCGCCTGCGTCGCGCCCAGGACATCACCGGCATCGACCTCGACGACCCCGCCGACCGCCTACTGCTCGAACTCCAACTCACCCGCCACCGCCGCACCACCACCCGCCAGGGCTGAGGTTCCGGCCGCCAATGCCAATGCGTGCAGGCGGCCAGGGCAGGCGTGTCGGCCTTCGCCGAACGGCCTGCCGGTGAGGTCGACTTCCACCACCTCACCGGACGGCCCGATGCGGCGTGTGGTGGGCACCGGCGGATTTCGGCCCTCGATCAATGCCGCGGTGGCCGCATGCGCTTGTACGAGCAATCCGATGCGGTTGGCGGTGACCTCGTCGGCGACTCCGCCACACGCGGCCACCAGGCGTGCGACCGCGAGATCCGCCTCCGCAGTCACGCTCATGTGCGGCTGATAGCACGGCGCGACCAGGGCGACATCCGCCTCCACCTCCGGCGACAATCCCAGCGTCACCGCCAGTTTCGCGGTCGGAGTGCCCGCACCGGTCCGCAGCGAATCGATATCCACACCCCGCAATGCGGCCTCGACGAGTGCCCGCCTACGGGTGTGGGTCTCACCCTCGCTGAACCGCACAACATTCGCGCGCAACCAGGCGACGCCATCGGTCGCGTCGGGCACGCTGGGAACCGGATAGTTCAACATGCCCTCACGCTATGCCGCCGACACTTCGGTGCCCGCCGAAACGATCAGCCCGCCCAGATCGCCATGAGATCTTTGCGTAGAGCAGATCGATGTAAAACGGCTGGCCGACAAGCCAACCGGGCCTAGCAGTTCGAGGGAGCCGGGTCGCCGCGGAAGCGTGCGTCGATCCAGCCGACGGCGGCGGGTGCGCCCAGGACCGCGGTGGTGAGATGGTCGGGGCTGGGGAACAGCTCCGACTGCACGGGCAGCCCGGCGGCGCAGTAGCGGCGCATCGTATTGGTGATGGCGTCGACCGGGATCAACGCGTCCTGCGGGGAATGCCATTCGAAGATCGGGACTGTCGGCAGGGCGTCGGAGAGTTCGAGGCTGTTGTCCTCCACCACATGTCGCGCGAG
>NZ_JBSGBY010001019.1:0-1671 GCF_053601505.1 Nocardia sp. NPDC004722 | reverse complement strand
GGAGATTCGCCCGCTGGACGCGCCCGCACCCGGTTCCAAGTTCGATCTCGAATGGATGCTGGCCGAACAGTTCGGCGACACGGGTGAACCGGCGGGCATGACCGCCTCCCTCACCTTCGCCACCGACCTGTTCGACCGCGTCACCGCCGCCGCCATGGTGGACGGCCTGCTCGCGCTCCTGGATGCGTTGAGCGCCGATCCCCTGGCGGCGGTCGGCACCCTCGCCGTCCCCGCGTCCACCGCGGGAGCGCTGCCCGAGCTCACCGTGAATCCCCACGACGAGCCCACGCCCGCGGTGAACCCGCGGCCCGCCCGCCGCGTCTACCGTGCCGCCCGCACCGACGCCGAACGCACCCTGGTGTCCGCCTTCGAAACCGTGCTGGAGACGCCGCGAATCGGCGTGGACGACAACTTCTTCGACATCGGCGGCAACTCCATGGGCGCGGTCCGCCTCGTCACCCACGTGCGCGAGACGACCGGCCTGCCCATGCCGTTGCAGTGGATGTTCCTCGACCCCACGCCCGCCGCGCTGGCCCGCCGCCTGACCGAGGCCGCCACCCAGTCCGATATCGATCCGGCCATGCGGGTGCTGCTGCCCATGCGGCCGCAGGGCGGCGCCCCGGCCCTGTTCTGCGTGCACCCTGCTATCGGATTGGCCTGGTGCTACGGCGGATTGGTGCGCTACATCGACGGCGCGCACCCGATCTACGGGATCCAGTCGCCCGGCGTCACCGACGGCGGCACCGCCGACCGCACCGTGCGCGAGCTGGCGCTGCGCTACGTGGAGGAGATCCGCCGGGTTCAGCCAGACGGCCCGTATCACCTGCTCGGCTATTCGGCGGGCGGCCCGCTGGCGCACGCCATGGCGGTCGAACTGCGCCGCCGCGGTGCGGAGGTGCCCGCGTTGATCATGATCGATTCGCGGGCCGATGTCGCGGTCCCGGACGACAGCGCCCTGCCGCCGCTGTCGATGCTGCTGTCGGAGTTCGGCGGCATCGACATCCCGCCCGAACTCGAGCACCTCGACGCCGCGCAAGCCGCCGAACTGCTGGCGGCGAGCGGCATCGGCTTCACCGCGACGGACCTGGAGAACTTCTACGGTGACCTGCGGCATCTGCTGCGGCAGATCGCCGCGCACCGGCACGAGGTGTTCGACGGGGAACTGCTGTTCTTCGCCGCGGCCTACAACCCGGACCCGAATCCGAACGTCACCACGTGGCGGCCCTACATCGGCGGAGCCATCCACGACCGCCCACTGCCCTACGGGCACAACGAGATGATCACACCCGAGGCCCTCGCGCTGATCGGGCCCGCGGTCAACTCCTACCTTCATCGCTGACTCGTCAGCGCCGACCCCGACTCGGCAGCGCAGACCCCGACTCGGGAGTGCGCGTCCCCGCGCTGGGGAAGAATGAGCGCTGACAACCCGGTCGGTGACGGAAGGTTCGGACAGGTGTCGAGGAACGGGCAGAAGTCGGTGTTCGAGAAGAGGCGGCTGCTGGGGGCGGCGGCGGTGGGGCTCGGTGCGCTCGGCGCGGGCGAAGTGATCGCCGCGGTCCGGGGCGGATCGCTGCTCGACGGCCTCGGCCGGCTGGCCGCCGACTACGCCCCGGTGCCGGTGGTCGAGACCATGGTGGCGCGCTCCGGTCGCCACGACAAGGAGATGACGCG
>NZ_JBSGBY010001018.1:0-1682 GCF_053601505.1 Nocardia sp. NPDC004722 | reverse complement strand
CCGATGTCCGCCACCGCGTCACGCCCCTGGATCGGCTGACCCTGCCGTTGACGGCCGCCGCGCTGATGTCGTCGGTGCTGGTGACCTTCGACGGCCTCCGCGCTGCGCCGCCGTGCGAGCAGGCCCTTGGCCTCGAGGGTGTCGGTGAACTGGGTCATGGTGGTGCGGTCGATGCCCAGGCGCTGCGCGAGATCCAGTTGCGAGAGCGGGGTGTCGGTGTCGTCGAGCAGGACGAGCACGGCCAGTTCCCGGCTGTCGATTCCCAAGGGCCGCAGGGCCGTCCCGATTTCCTCCGCCAAGCGGTGATAGGCGTGTTTCAGCAGGTAGCCGAGGCGGGAGCGGAGCACATCGTCGGGCGTGGAGTCGGCCATGCCGCCGATTCTACCGTTCCACTGATAGTCAGTAGCGCTGATCATCAGTACAGTTGATGGAATGGTGGATATCGAATTCGGTGTGAAAACCACGCCCCAGCGGGTCGCCTACCGCGACATCCTGCGCGTCTGGGAGGAGGCCGACGAGCTGACCGAGATCGCCGACGCCTGGTTGTGGGATCACCTGCTCCCCCTGGGCGGACCCGCCGACGGTCCGATCTTCGAAGGCTGGACCCTGCTCGCGGCACTGGCCGCCCGCACCCGGCGGCTGCGCCTGGGACTCCTGGTGACCAGCAACCGAATTCGTGAGCCCGCGGTGCTGGGCAAGATCGCGAGCACGGTCGACGCCGTCTCAGGCGGGCGGTTGATCATGGGTCTCGGGGTGGGTGGCACCCGGCAGCCCGGCGATAGCGGCGGCATCGCCGGACCGAATCCGGCCGAGGCCGAATACGCCGGATACGGGTTGTCCCTGGTCTCCCCGGGCGAAGGGTTGGCGCGGCTGAGCGAGACCATCGAGATCCTCGAAAGCATGTGGAGTGAGCCGGAATTCGACTTCGAGGGGCGCTTTTACACGCTGCGCCGCAACCGCAACGAACCCAAGCCGGTCCAGCGCCCGCCGCTGCTGATCGGCGGCTGGGGTGACCGCACGCTGCGGCTGGTCGCGCGCCGAGCCGACATCTGGAACATTCCGGGCCCGCCGCATAACGATCTCGGGTTCCTCACGCGGCGGGCCCGGGTGCTCGACGCGCAGTGCGCCGAGATCGGCCGGGATCCGGCGGAGATCACCCGATCGGTGCAGTACATCGTCGACTACGCCGACCCGGCGGGTACCCGTGCGACCGTGCTGGAGTTGATCGGTGCGGGCTTCGGCCACATCGTGCTCAGCCTGCGCGCACCCTATCCGGACAAGGTGGCGGCGTGGCTGGTCGAGAACGTGATCACCCCGGTGCGCGAACGGCGTTGAGGCCGGGCACCGGGGTGAGAGGTCTTGCTGGGACGAGTTGGGGTCAGCGCGGGTCGATGGCGCGGTAGCCCGGGCCGGGGCCCTTGCCGTCGTCGTAGTACTCGGTGACGACGGTTGCGTCGATGACCTCGCCGTCGGGGTCGATGACGACGTTGCGGTAGCCGTAGGGGCCGACCGCGGTGGCGACGCGGCTCAGGCGGCGGGCGGCGAAGGCGGCCACGACCGGGCGGAACAGGAAGCGGGTGAACGGCAGCAGGGCCAGCAGGCCCAGGGCGGTGGTGAGCAGGCCGGGCACGAACATCAGGACCGCGCCCGTGGCCACCAGCGCGCCGTCGGCGACGGCCGTG